>CAMWRJ010000098.1 GCA_947176635.1 uncultured Mycoplasmataceae bacterium | reverse complement strand
GTAGAAATATAATCTACGAATTTATCAAAAACTAAATCGACTTTACAAATTTCAATAAATGATGAGTTTTTATGAATGGATTTGATTTTTGATGATAAATTTGAAATAATATACTGATAATTAGACTGTTTTTCTTTAAAAAGAAATGATTCAATGGAGATTTTAGAATCTAATTGTGTTTTATTAATTTCGTTATTCAGTTTAATTAATTTAAAAATTTCTTTCTTAACATAGTAATCTTTAAATTCTTTTAAATATTCATTTTTTTGAAAATTAAAGTGCGATAAAACATGAATTTTTAAATCAACAAAATTATTAACATTTATATATCCTATCTTTTTAGTAGCATCATCAAAATTTTTACTTAAAATTTCTTTTAATGTTATTTTAAATGAACTTTTCTCTTCAGTATCATCAATAACTATTGAATCATTAATAGATAAACCATTTAATTTCTCTCTATGTTCTTTTAAAATAGGTTCAACATACATATAATCATAGAAACTTTTAATTTCATAAGTTTCTGTGATCTCATTTGTTTTTAAATCTATTTTTTCAACTATAAAAATTCCATAATTATTTTCTGTTAGTTTTTTATCTGTTGATTTTGCAAAACCATTATTTTCTAACATTAATTTATAAATAAAATTGTAAGCCTTATTATCACTTAAATATAATTTTGGCATTAATTTAATATTTTTATAATCTATTTCATTTACAATCTTTATTTTAGGAGCTAATAATGATTTTATAGTAATTTTATTTTGTTCTAAATCCTTGCTAATTGATTTTAAGTCTTTTGGATCTAACACAAATCTTTCTATAATTTCATAATTATCTTTTTCATCATCATTTAGTAGATTAAATATTAATTTTTCTAAATTTAATTTTCTATATAAATTATCTATTATATTAGTAAAATCCATATTAAATAAACTAATATTTTCATTAGCCTTAACAGTTTCAGATTTACCGTTTAAACATGTATTTAATATAAACTCTTTAACATATTTTGGGCCTATTTCAAATTCAATTTTAATTAAATTATTTTCTCTTTTTATATTGTGTTTTAATGACATGATTACACTCCAAGTACTTGCTCATTTATAATTAATAATTTTTTAAATAATTTTAATTTTTTAGCTTTAAATTTAAATTCAATAATGTCAAATTCACTTAATGAATTTAAATAATTTTCTTGTTCTTTTGTTAATATCCCTAATTTCAATGCTTGTTTTTGTAAAAATATATTTCTATCTGAACACTCTAAATATGAAAAAAACTTTTTCTCTTTTTCAGATTGAAATTTCTTTAATGCTAATGATTTTCATTCATCATCAGTTATTATTATTTTTTCTTTTTTACAAATATCTTCTACTGATAAATTAAATAGAATTAAATCGCTAATAAATAAATCTATTTGATCTTTATAACTTCTATCTCTCATTTTTGAGTCTTGATACAAAAATTTATGCATATCTAAATCTTCATAATATCAATCTTTTTCATCCAATATTTTTTTATTTAATAAAAATCTAGCTTCATCTTTAAATTTAGAAGTTATTTCTTTTAATTCTCTTTCATCGTTATCATAGCACATAGAATTAGCTATGATTTTTGATATGTCCAATGATTGAGTCATGAAATATAGTTCATTATCAAATCTATTAACTTCTTCTTTTAAATATGAGCAGACATCATCAACTGATTCAAATTTATCTAAATTAATAAATTTACAATAAGAATCCCAATCAATTTTAATAAAATATTCTAATCTAACATATATATGAGTATATTTGTTTTCAGGTACATCTAATTCTATTTTTTTAGTTTCTCTAATTTTCATACCCAATAATTGATTTTTAATATCCCTTACTTTTTCTTTTAAAAAAGCAAACGGAAAAAATGATTCACAATATTTCTCAGGTTCTTTTGTTGTTCTTATTCCATTTTTATCAATATAATTTCAAGAAACAATAGCATGGTAATTTGTTGAATCATAAATTTTAGAATCAGGTATAGTATAAAATTTATATTTAACAATTGAATCAAACATATATTTCATTACAGATAAGAAGTGATTTTGTTGTATATAATCATTGGGTGATTCTAAATAAAAATTATCATATTCATTTAAAAAAACTAATGATGGTTTTTTGTAAAAAATATATTCTAAATTAACAAATTTAGAAGTTATTGTTGATTTCTCTTTATCAAGAGTTGGGTACCACATAAACGCTTTTCTTTCATTATCTGATAATTCAGAATAAGCTAGTTCTTTAAAACAATTAGAAATATATACATAATCTTCTAAATTTCTATTACTAATATTCTTACTATAAATTGGTAGAAAATTTTCAATAAATGATTTTGGTGAATCATTATTTCCCTTAAAATTAGGATAAAGTTCAAAAAACTTTTTAGATTCGTTTATTAATTTTTCTAAATCATCATTTAAAACTTGTATTTTGACTATTATTTTATTATTTTCATTTATTTTATTTTTTATTATTGACATCACAAATCCTTTTTATTCTTTAAAAATGATATTTATAAT
>CAMWRJ010000097.1 GCA_947176635.1 uncultured Mycoplasmataceae bacterium | reverse complement strand
CACTTATTATGTAATAATAAATTAAATAACATTAATATGAGTTTATTATATCAAAACAATAAAATAGGGTTTTAGAAATTAAGCAAAAACCCTATTTTTTATTGCGTTTTTAGCATATTTTTTCAAAAAGGTAATTAAATAAACATTAATGTACTTTTTCTGAAAAAGGAGTGTAAAAATGAACAAGAAAACAATAATTATTGGAGCGATTTCAACTTTATTAATTACTGGTGGTGTTGCAGGAACTGCAGCAGTACTAATTAATGCGACAAAAGATAATTTAACTAGTAATAATGGGGATATTGAAAATAAAAATATTATCTTTAATAAAACAAATATTCAGAATTTAATTAAATCAATTCAACAACAAATCAATGAAAATAAATTAACAAGAACTGAATTTTCAAAAGATAACTTTAAAGATATTGTTATTAATAATTTATATTCAATTGATAAAAAAGTTGGACATTTAATTGAAGATGTTAAATTGATAAATAGTAAACAAATTCAAATATTTTTAAATAAGAAAAATGATTATCAATTAGATGGAATTATTGCAGCTGATAATTTAGCTGAATATGATAAAAGCACTAAAATAATCACATTAAATATTTCATCATTAAGTTTTTATGAATTATATGATGTTAGTAATTTAGAAAATTTATATCAACAATTAAATGACTGAATTATTGATCCAACTAGATTATATACATCTGCTGAATTTTTAAATTTTGTTGAAACAAATAATGAACTAATTAAAACAATTATTTTACAATATTTAAACTTTAATATTGTTAATAAAATATCAAATAATGATTTGATTAGAACAGTAGTTTTTAATCAAAACACTAATCAATTAGAAATTACATTAAATAATGATTATAAAAAATATAATTTGACAGAATCAAATAATATTAAGATTATTGATAATATAATTAATGTTTATAATTTTACTTTTTACACATCACACACTATTATAAACAATAAGTTAAATAATTTAGAAAGTGAAATACAATCATACATAAATTCAGAAAATAATATGTTTACAATTAATGAATTTAATCAACAAATTAACACTAACGTTTTAAAATCAGAAATTGCTAATTTTTTAGGCATTAATGTGAGTGCTATTGGGCAAATTACATTCAACAATAATATTTTAAAAATTTATCCGATCACAATGAATAAATTTGTAACAGAATCAAATAATATTATTGAAAAAGTTGAAGTTAATAATTTAAGATTTTATGTTTCTAAATCACTATTTAATTTAGAAGAATTATACAATGCTATAAATTCATATATTATTAATACAAACAGAAAATTTAGCACCAAAGAATTTAATAATTATTTAATAAATAGCAAAATTGAAGCAAAACAATTAATTGCTGATAATTTATATATTTCAGAAACACAAACAATGGATGTTAGTGATATTAATGATTTAGTTTTTGACGAAACAAACAAGATTTTAAAAATTGTTTTAAATAACAATTACATTAAATATGATTTAGCTTCAACAACTAATGCTAGTGTAAGAAATAATGTGATAAGTGTTTCGAATTTACAATTTTATACACCATTAATTACAACAGATCAAAATATACAAAATTTAAAACAAAATATACAAAATTATATAAATCTTGTTTCAAATTGTTTTAGCTTAGAAGAATTTAATCAGCAATTAAATTCAATTAATTTTAAAAGAGAAATAGCTAATTATTTATCAATTGATATTAATGGTATTGGTGAAATTTTGTTTAGTAATGGAATTTTAAAAATTAAAGCCAGCAATTTTTTTAAATTTGTTTCTGATTCAATAATTGGATCAAATAACATTATTGATGGAATTTCAATAGATGGATTACAATTTTATACTATTCATGAATTAACAAATTTAGAAAATTTATATAATGTTTTAAATAACTATATTCTTGAACCATCTAAAAAATATACATCTGTTGAGTTTGAAGATGAAGTTCAACAAAATAACATAGCAATCAAAAATTTAATAGCTGATAATTTATATATTGCTCAAAACCAAAAAATAGATCCTAATGATATTTTAGATATTAAATTTAATGAAATGTTAAAACAACTTGAAATTACATTAGCTAACAATTATGTAAAATATAATTTTACTCCTACTAATCATGTAACTATTGAAAATAATAAATTAATTATTAGTGGATTTACATTTTATGAAAAAATTATGATTGATGAAATAAGGTTAAATAATTTTAAATCAAATGTTCAAGATTATATTAATGAATTAGCTAATCAATATACATTAAATGAATTTACATCTCAAATAAATTCATCTGGTTTTAAAAATTTAATAGCATCTTCATTAGGAGTTGCATTATCTACAATTAATGAAATTAAATATGAAAATGATTCATTAACAATTACACCAAATAATATGAAAAAATTTGTATCGAATTCAACATCAAATATTTTAAATGATGGTGAACTAAAAGTTATAGGATTACAATTTTATATACAAGAAAATTTAGTTAAATTAGATATGTTATATAAAGCAGTTAATGACTATATATTAGAC
>CAMWRJ010000096.1 GCA_947176635.1 uncultured Mycoplasmataceae bacterium | reverse complement strand
GCATAAAAAAAGTGTGCCTTTCTTCTTAGACACACTTCATTGACTCGTCCCAATTAATTAATATATCTGTTCTTATCTTTAATAAATCTTTATAAGTTATTAAATAATTTAATATATTTCTATTTGCTAAATTAGCTAATATAACTGCTGTTGAAACTGAACCAGCTATAATTGCAATTCCAGCAACTAAACCAATTACTTTTTTCTTAACTGTTTTTGACATTTTCACTCCTTTTTTAGTTAAAAAAGAATATTAATGTTTATTTAATTACCTTTATTAAAAAAATAGTAAAAAACATAAGAAAAATGTAGTTTTTAATGTATTTATAAAATTATTTTTGTTAATATTATAAGTAAGAATATAGATTAATTTTGTTTATTTTATTATTACATAATAAGAGCTTAAAAGGTAATTAAATAAACATTTAATCTTATTTATTTCATATGTTATTTAAAATAAAAAAGCTGTAGCAATTAATCACTACAACTTTTTTAAAATATATTATTCTGGAGTACTTGAAGTTAAGAATTGAGAGATACCAGTTTGATCTTGTTTGCCATAAATATCTCTTATATAGTGTCCATCAATAGTTGGTTTACCTACTTGTGGAGGGAATGTTCATTCCATTTTAACTGCTGTATAATAATTAATTCCATTGCATCCACTAAATGGAGAATGATTTCCTCATTCATAACCACCTCTAAATTCTACTCATTGTAAATTAGTACAATTTTTAAAAGCATCAAAACCTAAATAGTAAGCACCATCTAAATAAATTACATCTTTATGTGTTACACCATCAATTACATATTTAAAATTATTTGCATTACCTTTAAATCATATTAATCCAGAGTTTTCAAAAGCATTATTTCCAATTCGTTCACAACTACCTCTAGCATCAACTTTTTTTAAACCTGTACAATTAGCAAATGCATAATTTCCAATTTTAGATGTTTTACTAATTGTAATAACATTAGATGAACTTAGACTTGTACAATTATAAAATGCGCAATCGCCAATTTCTAAAGCATTTGATAATAAATCAGTTGTTTGCAATTTAGAGCAATCTTTAAATGCAGAATCACCAATTTTACAATCCATATTAGAAAAGATAACATTTTGTAAGTTTTTACAATTGTTAAATAAATCTTTTGATAAATTTAAATAATTTATAACACCTTCTGATTCTACTAATGAAAAATCGACCGTTACTATATTATCACAATCACTAAATGCACCTTCAGCAAAATATTTCATCTTTTTATTAAATTGGAAACTTGATTGTTGTTTACCTAATTCAGTTAATCCTGTAATTTCGTAACCACCATTAGCTTTATTATATGTAAATCAATTTAATGGTGAGCCCGGTAGATTAAAATCTAAATTTTTAAAATCTATTTTTCATTTATCTTCTGCAGGTTCTGTACAAACTAAACTAAGTTTATTACGATCTATATTAACTTTAGTTTTAAAATAAATTCCAGTATTAGGAGTTTTAAATTCGATAATTACTCTATTATATTTTTCATCTCAAGTAATATTAGTAATAGTATCTATTGTGAAATCATTATCATTATTTTCAATTACTAAATTATCTACTAAGAATTGTTTAAAATTCTCTTGATTGTTTTTTAAATATAATTTGAATTCATCAACGGAATATGAAAATACAGAATCATTTATAAGATTATAAACATCTATTAAATTATGAAATATAACTAATCTATTTTTAGATGTAAGATCTGAAATTACAATATTTCCATCTACAATCATATCAGTTACAGAATCACATTCAAAAACATAAGGAAATCTAGGTGTTATAGTTAATTTTGACCATTCATATTCTGTATTTGTTAAATCTATTATTTTTTTTATATTTAATTGATTTTCTACAATTGTTTCAACAAAACTATTATAATTATAATAAATATTATTAAGACATAAACCTGTATCATCAACATATTTTTGTATTTCATCTTTTATTTTATTTAATTGGTCGACTGTAACCTTGATTATAGTAGAAAAAGTTAAATCAGTATTTTCTGTTAAAGTAAATGATAAAACGTTTTTGTTTAATTGAGCTTTTGTTAAATCCATATAAAAGTATTCTCTATTATTTTCATCTAATGTAATACTAATATTAAAATTAGTTTGATTATTATTAACTACTTTTTGAATCGTTGCGTTTTTAACTAATGATCCAATACTAATGTTAGAGGCTGTAATATGTTTTCTAGTTATATTTGTAAAATCATTTTGGAATTGATCATAAACTAATTTTCTTAATTTAATTTCATCTTGGTATCCATTAATTAATGTTGTAATGTCTGAATCAGTAAATGTTAATTGATTTGGAATATTAGCCGGTATATCAATTGAACCACCATTGTTAGAGCCATTTGAGCCGTCATTATTAGATCCATTTGAATTACTTGAATTGTGAATGTTTTTGTTATTTACAGCAACTGAAATAATTGGAGCAACAGCTGCAGTTGAACCTAATAATAGCAATAATGCTAATGATGATGCAAGAATTACTTTATTTCTTTTCTCTTTTTTTAATTCTTTTTCTTTTTCTTCTAAGATTAAGTCATAAT
>CAMWRJ010000095.1 GCA_947176635.1 uncultured Mycoplasmataceae bacterium | reverse complement strand
ATATAATTAATATGTCTTAAATTTGGAACTATAATGTTGAGTGTTTTTAAAAGCATTCAACATTGTTTTATTATCTATAAATTAGATTATTCACATTAAAAGGATTAATATGAAAAAATACAAAAATAAATTTTTATTAAAAATTAAAGAGTATTTTCCTGATTCAAAAACAAAATGGAAGCAATTTAGTATTACTTCTATTTTAGTAATTTTGTCTGCTGTTATTTTTGCATTAAATTCATTTGTTGATAATTTTATGTCTACTAATATCGCTGGTGGTAATCAAGCATTATCATATGCTAATACATGAGGAGCAATTATTACAGGAATTATTTCTTTAACAACAATAGTGGGTTCTGCTATCTTTGCGCAGTTTTTAGGAAAAGGAGATATTACAAAAGTTAAAGAAACAATTAATTTAAGAATTTTATTTGCTTTCTTTATTACTTTACCAATTTGTTTTCCTTGTTGAATTGCACATGATTGAATGATAAGATTAGTTTCAGGTTTTGATGAAAATCTAAATGCATTAATCATTGATGGTGCTGCTAATTACTTAAGATTAATTACTGTTTCATGAATTATTAATAGTGTGTTATTTACTTATGCAATGGTGTTAAGAGAAAAACATCATGGATTAGCATCTTTTATATGTTCATTAATTTCATTGTTATTAAATATAATCTTAAATTCTATTTTTGTTTATGGACTACATAAAGGTTTAGATTTTTTAGCTTATTCTACAATTATTTCATATGCTGTTTCATTATTATATGTTTTTATTTTTATAATAATTAAAGATAAAAATATATGAATTAATTTCTTTAAAATATTTAAAATTTCTAAGCAAGTTTTTGTTTTATTTTTTAAAAGAATTTGATCATTTTTATTATTATCATTAGGTTCGATTGCGGTATCAGTAAGATTTATTTTCTGAAATATGGGTTATGATAGTGGAAGTGTTGGCGATCCAAGTTATCAAATTTCAGCGGCTACTGTTTTAGGAATTTCAGGGATGTTCTTTAATATATTTTGAACAGCACTTGAAGCTGCAAATACAAATGTTTCAATTTATGTTGGTAAAGAATTAGGTTTAAATAATTTTGAAGAAGCACAAAAAAATGCTAAACAATTGCAAGGTTTTCATTTAATTGTTTCTTCAATCATGGGATTGTTATTATTTGCTTTTAGTTTTGTAATTGAAAAAATGAGTTTCTTAGCAAATGGTTATAAATCTGGTTTAGAAGATATTTTATCTAATAATCAACAAGCATTAACTGTTGAACAACAAGAACTAATTAATAATGCAAGTAATTATTTATTACAAACAATTAAATATACACTTTGACCATTAGCATTTTTCATGCCTGTCTTTTTATGATTTATTACAAGAAATAGAGTAATGGCTGCAGGGGGATATACGAATTTAGTTGGCGCAATTGAAGCAACTGGTGGATGATTACAAATTGTTTGATTAGTATTAGTTGTAAAAGTATTTAATAGACATGATAATTTAGATTTTGCATTAGCTTACTTTATTTTCTTTTTATCTGATATTGTTAAATTTATTGTTTATGAAATAGTTTATTCAAAAGTAAATTGAGTGAGAAACATCACTAATCAAGATGAAATTAATGAAGAAAATAAATTATTAGCAAATATTGGATATTTTAAAAAATCTGAAAATTCAGATAATAAAAATTTAAAACTAGAACATGAAGTTCATAATTTATCAGAATTAATTAATGATGTTTATTCTGAGGATGAATCAATAATGCCTAATATTTAATTAACATTAAAATATTTGTATTATAATTTAGACTAATATATTTTTATAGTAAAGAGGAAAAATATGAAAACAGACAAAAATAAGTTAGGATTAGTTGGTTTTTTAGCTTTTATTACATTATTAGCTATCTTATCATTTTTAGGTCTTTTCATTTATTATGTTGCAACTCAAAAAATTGCATTAAATAATTTAGAATTTATAGATTTTTATAATTTCCAAAAAATTCCATTCATTGCAATTTTAGTAACATATGGTGCGTTTGATTTAATTGCAACAATTGTTATTTGAGCAGTTAAATGAACAAGTAAATGATGCAAATCAACTAAATTTATTTTAGGTTTATTAACATTATTATTACCATTTATTTTTGGATTTATATTCTCTTCAGTTGGTAGAAAGAAAATTAAAAGAGAAGTTATACAACCAAATGAAATTGGTCAATCAATGTATTATAATAATATGCCTCAAATGCCAAATAGACCTTTACCACCACAAGCTTACCAACAACCTAAAATGCAACATCCAATGTATAACCAAAATTATCCACAATATCCTAATCACCCATACAACAATCAACAATATCCATATCCGCCACAATACAATAATTATCCACAATATCCTAATCAAAATCCTAATCAATTCCAAAATAATCAATCATATCCACAACAATATCCACCACAACACAATTATCCAAATTATTCAACAACAAATAATGAATCAAATAAATTATTAGATTCAAAAGATAATGAATGATCATTTGATAATAAAAAATAATTATATTAATCAATTAACTTATTGTTTTAAGCAATAAGTTTTTTTATACAATATTAATATCTATGAGAAAAT
>CAMWRJ010000094.1 GCA_947176635.1 uncultured Mycoplasmataceae bacterium | reverse complement strand
AGTAAGTACAGATCAAGTAAAAAATGTTATTATCACTGATAACATTATTAAAGATATCAAAAAATTAGATTTCTTCTTTGTTAACTTATTTGCAATTTTAACAAAAATTAACAATACAGATATTGATTTACAATCAAGAAACGAATTAATAGAAATTATTTTTTCAATGAAAACAGCTTCTGAAGAATTATTATCTTATATAGATACATTCAGAGCATTTAGAATTAAAAATAGAAAAGAATTAATTTCATTTAATACAAAAGATGGAAGTTGATTAAATAAAAATTCTGTTTTAGAAAAACATGATTTTAGAACTTTCCCTGAAGATATTGGAAATTGAATTAAAAACTTTTTCCTTAAGATTGCAACAATAAAAAGTGAAGATAAAAGTAGATTATTCCGTTGATACGGATTAGCATATTTCTACAATGTTGTTCCAGCTGCATATAATGCATTTTCAGATTTATTAAACGTTTTAAAAATTTATTTAATTAATTTAGAAATCATTTTAAAAAATAATATAAATTTATCAAAATGAATGAGAATGGATTCTGATTCATCAGATGTTTTAGATTCTTTATTAAATAATTACATTGAAACAACAGAAAAAATGAAAACAGTTTATATTGATGTGATGAACAACATCGATTTAATTGGTACTGGATCATCAATCGTTACAAAAAACGATTTATTAAAATTTAAAGAAATAGTTGATGAACAATTAAATGTTTCAAATGAATATAATTCAATTTGAATCATGAAAAAAACTGTTGGTTTCAATTCAAGAAATGTTTCAAAAGAAGAATATAAAGAAATTTCAAAATTAATTTCTATCATTGATTGAACAATTAAATATATTAAAAATGCTGCAATTGGTATGTCAACTGCAATTAATTTCTTAATTGAATCAATGGATTTAATTGTTAAAGATAATAAAGCAACAAAAGAATTAATTGAAAATGATGATTTATTTGACATAATGACTCATCTTGATAAAGTGTCTCATTATTCTGAAATCACTGTTCCTTTTAAAACAAATATTCAAAGAATTAATAAAGTTAATTGATTTGATAGTGAAAGAGTTTTCAGTACTGCATCAAGTAGAACAGTTAATAGAGAAATTGCTAATATTTATGAAAATATTAAAAAAATAAACACAATTACAGAAAATCAAAATGCTCCTATTAATTTTGAACATGCAAAAAGAATTTTTGAAAGTTTATGAAATTTATATATTTCTGAACAAGGAATTATACATGAATTATCTAAATTAGCTTATACAACTGAAGATTTAGCTAATGATAGATACTTAAAAATAGCATTTACTAAATCTAAATTAGAATTATTTGAAACTAATTTAGTAATTAATGAAAATAGACAATCATTAATCGAAGATATGTTAAGTCATAAACTTTGATTATTAAAAATTTATGCTTCTGAATATGATATTTATAATGCATTGTTACGTCACAAAAAATTAGCAGAATTTTTAATTAATAGATTAGAAAAAATATTTGTAAATTCAAGATATGGTCTTGAAACATTAACATCTTTTATTTTTGAATGATCTAAAAATAAAAAAGATAATTTAAAAAAATTAAAAGATATTAATGAAGATACTAGAAATGTAAAAATTAAATTCTTGAATGAAACTGTAAATAACTTCTATGGTTTTGTTGATATGGATAAAGTTAGCGAAATTCCTTCATACAACGAATGAATGCCAAAAGCTATTTTTGCAAAATTTGTTTCTAAAAAAGTTATTAGTTCAGCAATTGATTTAGTACCAATTATTAATTATGAAAAAGGTGATGAAGCAGTTGAACATGTAAAAACATTTATTTCACCTTATGATCAACTTTCAAGAAAAGAAAAACCAAAACAAGTTGAAGAACCTATAATTGAAGAACAGATTCAAGAAGAAATAATTCAAGAAGTTCAAGAACCAATTGTTGAAGAACAATTAAGTTCTGTTAGATATGTTAATTTTGAATTATTAGAACCTGAAATCAATATTGATGAAATTAATAAAATAATCTTTAATAATTTAGTTGATGATGAACAATTACCAATAGAAGAAATAATTGAAGAACCAGTTAACGAAGAAATTGTGGAAGTTCATGAAGAAACTCCAATTCAAATTGAAGAAATTATTAAACCTGTTATAGATACAAATTTTGAAGATGAAAAACTTAATATTATTCAATTAGATATGATTGATGATGCAAGTATTCATTGAGAAAAAATATCAGTTGCAAATGATAATTGATGTGATGATATACCTTTAATTGAAGAATCTGAAGAAAAAGAAATAGTTTCTGAATTAATTATTGATGAACAACCTGAAGAAATAGTAATAGATGAAGTTCAAGAAAGTAATGATGAAGAAATTGAAACAGTTATTGTTGACGATTCAATAGTTATTAATGAGCCAATTGAAGATGAAATTGAATACATTTATGCTGATGAAACACCATTATCAGATTTTGAATTAATTCAAATAGAAAAACCAATTAAACAAGAAATTAAAGAATACCAATATGTTGATGAATTTGCTCCTTATGCAGATCAAATTAAAGAAGTTGAATTCGAAGAAGATCAACAAATTCCAGAAATAATTGAACAAGAACCAATTTCTGAAATTATTGAAGAAAATAACGATGAAATTGAAAC
>CAMWRJ010000093.1 GCA_947176635.1 uncultured Mycoplasmataceae bacterium | reverse complement strand
ATTTAAAAATATCAAATAAAATTCTCTTAAAGAATTTTTTAACTTTTAATTTGTCAATATTTTTTTCACAAAATTTTAGTTTGCATGAATTTATATCATTAATGCTAAAAAAATAAGACAAAAGTTCAATATCATTTTTAGTTTCTATTAATCAATTGCTTAATTTATATCTTTGTGTAGCATTTTGTATTTCTGTTACTTCATGATTATTCTTAGTAGAACTTAAAATTAACAAAGGAGCTGATACTAATAAAGAAACACCAAAAGTACTTAATAATCCAATTGCAATTTTTTTAGTTTTAGTCATAACTTTTTAAATTAATTTTATATTTTCCATTATTACCAAATAAGTTCTCATTTAATTTAAAACTAAAATTTTGATAATAAATTATTGAATTAATTTTTAGTGCTAATTGAATTGTTCCTTTTGCTTTAAATGGTATAAAAATACCTTCATAACCATTTGTTTTATCACTCTTAATAATTTCTTTTTTCTCATAATTAAAATTAGTATAAAGTGGATTTAGTTCAGATGAGAAATTAGTTGTTTTTTGATTATCATTTTTATTATTATTAGAATTATCATTGATGTTAATATCTCTTTTAAAATTGTAAGTAAAAATTTTTTTATTATCATCAATTTCATTTAAATAATAATCAACATTTAATTTTAATCAATCAATATTAAGTTTTTCATTTTTAATACTTACTAAATGTATAAAATCATAAAGATTTGTTCATGAATTATAATTTAATTCTTTATTAAAAATAGGGACAATAACAGATGGTTTATTGATCTCTTTTGTATCAATATTATTAATGCAAACATCATGTAATGAATAAATATTTGAATAATAATATGTTTCTTTTAAAAGTTCTTTTTCAGACAATAATGCCAATTTACTAATAAATCAATTAACATTATTATCTTCAGCTGATAATTTTGCATCATTAAAAGCTTTAGCATCAACTCTAAATTTTGGATAAAAATCCAATTTAGTTTTTTTATGAATTTTATTAGTTAGTTCTTTACAATCTTCAATATTAAAAGTTAAATTTGCTTCGTAATAACGATTGAAGTTTCAAGATTTTTCTACATTGATGTTTAATGCAATATTTTCAAACTTACCGAAATTAGAATCAAAATCAATGATTAAACTATTTGGTGGAATTGAAAAATCTGCAAACAAATAAAATTCAAAAAATAGTGTCATTATATTGTTAGAAACACTAGGTATAATTTTTAATTTTGCTTTATGAAAGATATCTGTTTTATTTGTTTCATGATCATATACAGCAGTTATATAGTACATTTAATTATCCTCCTACAAGAATAATTAATGTTAAAAACTGTAAAAATCTAATTTTCTTTATATACTAATTTATGTTTTCTAATACAAATATAACTATGTTCGTCAATTCTAAAAGTTTTTTCAGAATTAGAATCTAAAAAATCAATAATTGCATTAATCTTATCTGAATTTTTATTAACTTTATTTAAATAAGATAAGTAATTATAAATTAAATAATATTTGTGAACCTTATCTAATTTATGATAAAGCTCAATTGCAAAATTATTAATTTTGAATTTTTTAAATATTTGATTGTTTTGGTTCAATAATTTTTTATTTTGTTTATTGTATTTAAAAATTTCTTTTTTAAAATTATAAGTTGTATCTAAATCTCAACTTTGAATAATTTTTCTAACACGATTTCTTTCATAAATATCTGATGAATTAGACGAATCAATTGCATATGGAATTTTGTATTCATCACACATTCTTTGTAATGTATTTTTACGGAATTCAAATAAAAAAGGTCTATAAATATTAATGTTTTGATAAGAAGAATGTTTTTGAATACCATAAAATAAAGCTTTAGATTTTTTAACTTTTTGCATATAAGCTGTTTCTAAAAAATCATCAATATGATGAGCTGTAATAATTGTATCAATATCATATTTTTTAGCAGTTTGTACAAAAAAATCATATCTAATTTTACGAGCTAAAGATTGAAAATTTTCTTTATTATTCTCATAAATTGATTTATCAACTGTATGAATTTCTAATGGTATTTTATATTTCTTACATTGTTCTTGAACAATATTAACATCATTCATTGAATCAATTCTTTTATTATAATTAACAATACAAGCAACTTTTATATATTTTCTGTAAAAATATAAAAGAGCCATTGAATCAGGACCTCCACTGATTGCAATAATATACTTTTTTTTAGAAAAAATTGACATATTATTTTTGTAAAAATTCAGATAAAACTTTTTTCATTACTTTATCAGTAATGTTAGGGTTTGCTTGTGCTTTTGTTTGTTTCATTACATAACCAATAATATATTTTTCAGTTCTTTCAGGTCTAGATTCATAAGAATTGATCATTTCTTGGTTTTGGCTAATTGCTTCTCTAATTATGTTTTCAATTAAAGATTCATCTTTAATTTGTTCCATACCATTTTCTTTAATAATTTCAATAACAGATTTATTTGAATTTATAATTTGATCGAAAATAATTTTAGTTTGTTTACCATTAACTTCTTCATTAATTAATAAATTTAAAGTTTCAATTATTTTTTCTATTTTATCTTCACCTAAATTTTCTAATTTTAAATTTTGTTTATTTAAAATTCCTAATAATTCAACACTTAATCATTTATAAACC
>CAMWRJ010000092.1 GCA_947176635.1 uncultured Mycoplasmataceae bacterium | reverse complement strand
CTCTGAAATATTTCTTTTAAAAATTGTCTTAAAATTTTCTTTATTTTCATTAAGTTGGATTTTTGCATCAACTTTAAAAGCTAAATAATTTCTAGTACCCATAGCATCACCATGAGCTAAAATTTTATAATCTGCATTTCAAAGAGGACAAGCATCACCGTTTCCATTACCAATTAATTTAATTGAAAATTTACTATTTAAGAATGAAGAAGTTTCTGCCTCTTCAGACATATAATTTCCTACTAATCCGTCTTTATGTTTAATTGTGACATTAAATTTTTTAAAAAAATCTTGACGATTAATAAAGGCATTAAATTCTTTTAAATTAGAAAATGATGTATTTTTAAATGAGATAGATTTTTGATTTAATAATTTTATATCATTTGAATTTTTTGTTCAAAAATTTGTAAATATAAAATTACGATCTCCTCTATTATCATCCACTAAAGAAACAACAATATCAAATAATGAATTTTCTAAAACTTTTCTTTTTATTTCAAAATAAGAATCTATTGATTCAGAAACTAATTTATGAATAAAGTTTGAAGAAATAATATTTTCAAATTCATTATCAGAATTATCATTATAAATTTTTAAATCAAAATTAGTTTTTTGTTGACCATCAAATGATGTTATAGCATTTTGAAAAGCTATTTTTTTAAATCTCAATAAATCTTTTTTAGATAACGGATTAAATTTTATTGGTTCATCTGATTCTGATAATTCTAAATCATCATAATACATAACACCAGTTGCTATTTTAGAATTTATTATTGATTGTCTTGCTTCTTCATAACTATCAAAAATATTATTGTTAAAGTCATAATATTTATAATCAATTAAACCTCTATTAGCATATGTATTTTTTGCTGCATTATAATCAGGTGTTGGCATATTTAATGCATTTAAATAAACAGGATGTATTTTTGATGGATTATATGGTTTGAAATTATTTATATCTAACATTGAAGTTGATGGATCTAATATTGAAGAATTAACATCACCTAAATAGAAATTAGAACTAACAGTTTCAGGATGTTTATTAATATAATATGTAGCTAAATCATCTAATGTACTAAAGATTTTATTATCATATTTATAAGATGAATCATTATTTTTAACATTTAATACAGTAGTTGAAGAATTATTTGTTACTGCATTTGTATTAGTACATGCTGTTGAAACAATTGTTCCAGCAAAAATGCTTGAACCTATCAATGCACAAGAAATAGCAGTAATTAATTTTTTTGTGGTTTTCTTCATATTATTTAACCTCTCTAATGTTTTCATAAACTCAATTCATGTATTCATCATAACTTGAGAATTTTAAGTCATCAAATACAACTGTTTCTATTTCTTCTAATACAAAATGAGTTTTATAGTTAAATTCTGTTAATAATCAATTTATTGCATCATTTTTAGATAAAAAGATTTTTCTTTGATTATTTTTTCCTTTAGCAAAATAACAAAAGTTAGATTCTATTTTAGAAGATATTTCACTAAACAAGTCAATATTATTAATAAATTGATATTCAATTTCTTTACTATCAACTTCAAAAGAAGCATAAAATTTATCTTCTAATTGTTTTTTGTAATTAATAATTTCATTACCTTTTGATTTAGAACTATTTTTATCATCAGAAATATTTTGATCTACCATAATAAAATTTGTGTCGTCATTTTCAAAATATCCACCATTAGAAGTTCAACTTAAACCTGGTAATTTATAAGGTTTTAATGAACAGTCATCAAAATTATTTGAATCATTACAAATTGGTTTGTTTGATAATTTGTGTCCTTTAGGATTTAATTTAGGTATTTGAGCAATTAACATTGGCTTAATGCTTCCTAATATTTTATTTGTATTATTTTGTAATGTATCTAATTCATCATAAACAAATGAATCAAATTTATATGTACTCTTTTTAACAATTTGATCATCATCAAACACATCATTACTAATCAATTCTCTAATATGATTTGAAATACTTATTAATAAATCATCTATTGATTCACTATAGAATTCAATGTTTGGTTCAACTTCATTTTCTAAATCAATTAAAGAATATACTTTTTTAAGTTTATCATTTGAATAACGATCATTTAATATGTCATTAAGTTGGGTATATTTTAATTTTGAAAAATCACCATATGTTTTACCATCATAATAATAACCTTGTAAATTATTAGGTTTTACTACTTGCATTGGCTCTAATAATTTCATATCATCAATTGTTGAACATTCACCTTTCTTTAATCCTAATAATCAACTTTCTTCAAAACCACCATTTCATATATATTTAACATCATTAGTTTCGAAAATATATGAGAAATATTCACTCTTATAAATTACCGAAGCTAAAAATTCTAATATAGCGGCAACTCCTCCCATGAAAGGACATATTAATGCTGTTGAGCTAAATAATAAACTAACAGCATTTGTTACAAACGCAAGTGTTGTTCATAATTTATTTTCTTTTGGTTTAAAAAATTTTGTGAAAGTTCCTAGACCACATTTTATTGAAGTCGACATTCTTCTAAAATAGTTTCCAAACTTTAATCTTCTTACATCTTTTTCTAAAGGTGTTAAAGGTGGTTTTTTCTTAAAGAAAGTTGGTTGGTTTGATAAATCTGGAAATTTTATTGATTCAATTCCATATTTACTTACTACTTTAT
>CAMWRJ010000091.1 GCA_947176635.1 uncultured Mycoplasmataceae bacterium | reverse complement strand
ATATGACATCATTATCTAAAAATCTTTTTAAGTTATACAAAGCTGAAAAAAATATTAGTGTTCCAACATTATTAATTACTGCAGAAGATGATAAAATTATTCATTCTAAAAAAACAGCTAAAAGATTAACTAAAAATAAAAATGTTACATGAGTAGAAATTAAAGATACTGGACATGTTCCTTTTGAAGAACAAGAACAAGAAACTTTAAATGCAATTTTAAATTATATTAATAAATAAAAAAATAAAATCTAGTTATTATTCCATTAAAGAGTATAACTAGATTTTTATTTTAATTAGATTCAATAATTATTGAAAAAGTATTTAAACCAGCAAATAATTTTACAGGGATTGGTAATAAAGAAACTTGATATGATTCAATATTTAATTTCTTTGTTATAAAACTAACAAGTTTTTCATTAATTTTATCATCTACCATTTCTGCCATAATAGTAATTTTATTAATACCGTTTTTAGAATAATTAATTTTGTCATCAATCATTTTTAATGCTTTAGAGACTGAAACTTCAATATTCATATCTTTACTATGATAAGATAATTTACCGTCAAATTGCATTAAAATTTTTAGTTTTAATAAATTACTAATAAGTGCTTTAAATTTTGAAATTCTACCTGATTTAGCTAATCTAGATAAATTAGATACAATTAAAGCTCCGCATCATTTTTTTCTTTTTTTAGATACAAATTCATTAATACTATTTGAATCTATTTTTAAGTTATTTGAATTGATTTGATTTTTAATTTCATCTCTAATTCAATTACCACCAATTCCCATATTACCAGAATCAACAACAATTAAATTAGGTTCAGATTTTTCTATATTTTTTAAAGTATTATAAAATCCTGAAATTTCTTTTGATAAAGGAATAAAGATTACTTTTTCATATGTTTTTAAACAATCATAAATTAAATCTTTTACTAATTCAATATTTGGTTGAGCTGTAGATAAATCATAGCCATTTTCAAATGCGTCTAAAATCATTGGCCTAAAGAAATCAATTCCATCTTGATAAGTATTTATAACACCTTTTTTTCTAGTCTCTATAATTTGGATTGGAACAACAAATGTATCATCTTGTCCATTTACTAATTCATAAGATGAACCAGTATCTAAAATAAAACAATATTTTTTCATTTTATTTATTTCGATTCAATAATAATAGAGAAAGTATTTAAGCCAGTGCAAACTTTAATAGGTGTAGGAAGTTTTGAAACAATAAATGTTTCTACATTTAATTTTTTAGTAATGAATTCAATTAATTTTTTATTCATTTTTTCATCATTTAATTCACCCATGATTGTAATTCTTGAAATTCCATTTTTTGAAAAATTAATTTTGTTATCAATCATTTTTAATGCTTTAGAGACTGAAACTTCAATATTCATATCTTTACTTTCATAAGTTAATGGTCCATCAAATTTAATTAAAACTTTTAATTTTAATAAATTACCAAGCATTGCTTTGAATTTTGAAATTCTACCTGATTTTGATAAACAACTTAAATCAGCTACAATTAATGAACCACATCATTTTTTATTTTTTTCTAAAACAAATTCATTAATTGCTTTTGAATTTAATTTTATTTCATCGTTTTTAAGTGCTTTATCAATATTTTCTTTAATTCAATTTCCACCAATTCCCATTGTTTGAGAATCAACAACGATTAAATCAGGATATTTTTTTTCTAAATTCTTCATTGAGTTATAAAATCCTGAAATTTCTTTTGATAATGGAATAAAGATTACTTTTTCATAGTTTTGTAAGCATTCTTTTACTAATTCTTCTGCTTTTGCTACATTAGGTTGAGCTGTTGAAACATCATGTCCATTTGCAAAAGCTTCTTCTAATGAATTTTCAAAAAAATTAATTCCATCTTCAAAAGTATTAGTTTCACCTTTCTTATTTTTTTCTACAATTTGAATTGGAACAACAAATGTATCATCTTGTCCATTTACTAATTCATAAGATGAACCAGTATCTAAAATAAAACAATATTTCTTCATAATATTATTATTTATAACATAATTTTTATTCATAATTAATTACCTTTCTTTTCAATTTATTTAATAAATTAAAAAGTATGTCCATTTCAAATTAAGACATACTCTTTGTAATTGTTATCTCTAAATATTTGCGGTTGTAGATAAAATAATTAAAATAATCAATACTATTAATAACACTGATATTGTTAACATTCAATATCAATTAGCTTTTAATCTAGAAATAAAAATAATTTTGTTACTAATTTTTAAATCGAATTTTATCAATATAAAATTATTCATTAAATGTGAAAATGTTTTTTGAATTTCTAAATAAGTGTGTTTAGATTGAGGATGTTTTTCATCCACTTCAATAGTTAATCTATCAATATTAGATTCTAATTTATCTCAAGCTTCAAAACACTTAATAGTTTTGTGTAAGTATTTTGTTAATTTATGTATTTTAACTTTACTTTTGATTTTCTCAATACTTCATGTAGGATGTTTAATTAAATATTCTTGTTCAAAATAAATTTGTAAGATGTATGGAATGACAATATACATTTCACATAATAAATATGAATAGTATAAATAATCAAACTTTTCTGAAAGATAAAATTCATCAGGTGATAATTTAGAATCATTAATTAAATCATAAATTATTTTTTTAATATGTTCATCTTCAATTAAT
>CAMWRJ010000090.1 GCA_947176635.1 uncultured Mycoplasmataceae bacterium | reverse complement strand
TTATAAGATACAGGTATTTGTTCTATTTAAGTTAATATATTTTAATATTTATTTTTAATTGTTTATTTTGTTATTTAAACTTACTAATTTAAAAATTAATTTAAATGCAAATTTAAGATTAATTATACTTGTTAATAATTGGGATAATTTCATCAAAAATACTAATTATTTTTTCTTTTGGTAATTTATCAGCAAAGACAGCAAGAATAGTTTTATCTACTGATATATAAATGTCGTTATTTTTATATTTTTCAATAATTGGTTCTAATTCATTATTGAAATTAGCATTGTATCATTCATTAATAATTTCAGAATGTCATAGACATCTTCATTTATTCTTTTTTAAATATGTCATAAACAAGTATTTTTTGTTTTTGACTGGAATGTATTCAGTATAATCAACTGGAACACTATAACCACTTGAATAAACATGTGCAGTTTTAAATAATTCATTATAAGATACACCTTCAATTTCTACACCATAAATTTCATTATTAAAACTACTTGTAAATCTAAAACTAGATGTGATTGTATTAAATGTATCTGTATCTGCTTTTACAATTTTTCTTCTAATAATCTTATTTAAAATGTAGTGGAATGTTGAAAAGTTCGGAGTAGTCTGAGGATTTTTTAAAGTGAATAAAATATCACTATGATCTTCAGATTTTAAAATAGGTAAAATTCAACCTGGTGTTAATTTTAAATATCAACAATGAACTTTTTCTAGTAATGAAGATTTTATTAAGTTATCAATGTTTATTAAATTAGTATCTATTTCTTGTGCAACATTAAACAATGATTTAGCTAATGATGAACTATAACAACTATATCTGTTTGTTATAAATGATTTTCTTTTAGACAAATTAAAGTTTTCATTAAATTCTTTTTTACTAAAAGCATTATTTACATAATATTCTTGAGTGAATGGGGTAAAAATCATTCTATATTGTATTGGGTCATTATATTCTCATTTAAATGATTTTTCAAATTCTTTATTTTCTAACAATAATCCTTTTTTAAAAGCTAATATACGATTTTTAGAAGGATATGTTTTTTCTAAATCTAATTCTAGATTAGAACAACTTTTCATAAAAAATCAATAACTGTTTTTGTATTTAAATACAGGTTTTGGTTTTGTAATAGTTGCTGTTACTGTTCTGTATACACCCTCTACTGTTGTTTCAACTGTCATACTACCTGAATAAGTAACATTAATCATGTAATGTTCTGCTTTTTGTAAATTAACTACAATTTTGTTATTATCAAAAATACCTCATGAAGTTGATAATGTATTTTTTGTATGATCATTTTCTAATTTGAATAACGAATTTTCTCTAATATAATTAACAATTGAATCATTAATAGGGCCACAATTTCTATATTTTGTTAAATTAATCATTTCTGAATAATATTCATTAATGTTTAATTCTTTTATTTTTTGATTTAAAAAATCAATTTTTTCTTGTTTTGCATTTTCATATTCGTTTGATAATGTGTCTTTTCTACTTTTTAATTGCTTAAACTTTTTTAATGCAAAATAAAAAGGAATAATTAAAATAAAAGATAAAAATAATCCAAAAATTGCTAACATTCAATAAGCAAAATGGTTAAACGATTTTTTATATGCATGTTGTGTTTTCTTAATTTTTTGATTTAACAAATCATTAATACTAAAATCTTCTTGTGAAAAAAATGTTTCATATCTTTGATTTATTTCTTCAATTTTAGGTTGGACTTCTGTTCTTCAAACTTCATCTGATTTTTCACTATAATCTTTGTAAATAGTTTCTAAATAATTGTTTTTAGGCATTGAATAAATTAAAAAAACAATCGATAATGATTGTTGTTTTATTATAGATTAGTTAAAAAATGAAACATTTACATCGAATTTTTTTTGAACAGATGCAATAAATAATGGCATTCCTTGATATCCTTTATTATTTAATAAAACACATGCAGGGAATTTATAAATTGAAGTATTAAAGTTAGTAACAGCTGCATTGTATAATCTTCTTGCTGCAGCAATTTCTTTTTCAATCATAATAGATTCATTCATTAATTTAGATACTGAAGCGTCTGCTCCTAATGTTGGGTATTGTTCAAATTGCATTGCAATTCCACCATAAATTCTGTTAATTAAATCTTGTTTTGCATTAATATCATTTGCTAATTGAATTCCAGATTTATTAGAACTTGTATATGGATTAATTCCGCTTCTAAATGCTGAAATATTTTCATATACTTCTTGATTAAATTTTGTTTGACTTTTTACTGAATCAACTAATTTAGTTAATGTGTCATAACGTTTTTCTAATTGAATTTCAATACCAGATGCATATTCATTAATTTCAACTTGCATTTTATTTAAGCTGTTAAATTTTGTTGGTCTATAAATTATGTAAAATAAACCTAATGTTAAAATTACTAATAATCAAAAACCAAATTTAGCGCCACCAGATGCTTTTACAACTGGTAGATCATTCATAACTATTGGATTAAATCCTTCTTGATTAGTATTTTCTTCTTTTCCAGTAAATAACATATAATACTCCTATAGATTATTAAATTTTATTAAAATTATATCAATTTAAGACTATAAAATGTTAACATTTATGCTGAAAAAATTTATTGTTTTTATATAATAAGTATTTTAAATTAAACTATTATAGTATTAATATCAGAAAATGAGGTCATAATGAGA
>CAMWRJ010000089.1 GCA_947176635.1 uncultured Mycoplasmataceae bacterium | reverse complement strand
CTTATACTATTAATTATAGTTATGATGATGCAATTGGTGGAATTGCTAAAATTATTAAATTAATTAATTTTGATGAAGATATGCATGTATCAGTTGTTGCGGGTTTAATTAGAATTTTAGCTAGAGAAAAATCAGAAGGTTTTAAAGAATTAATTGCATCTGATTGATATAAAAATACAGTTTATGAAATTGTAGAACAAATTGTAAAAGACGAACTAGAATGAGCTAAATATTTATTAAGTTTTGGTTCAATTCCAGGTTTAACAATTGGTGTATTTGAAAACTTTATTAAATATTATGCAAATGATAGATTAAAAAGAATAAACTTTGAACCTTTATATAAAAATATTGAAAAATCAGATAGTGTTAGTTGATTTGATATGTATAAAGATATTAATAAAGATAATACAGCTCAACAAGAATCAACTGCATTAAATTATAATATTGGTAATATGAGTATTGATTATGATAAAAATGATTTAGATGAAATGTTAAAAGAATTATTAGATAGAAGGGCAAAATAATTTAATGAATAAATCAAATAAAATAACTTTAAATGATTTAGCAATTGAAATTAATAATAAAAACGATATTGAAACTAAAAATAAAGTTATACATGCTGAAAATATTACAATCATTAAAAGAGATGGTAGAGAAGAAAAATATGACTCGAACAAAATGAAAAAAGTTTGTTTATGAGCATGTGATAATAACGAAAATTTAGCTAATGATTTATTAAATTCAACATCAATTAAAATTTATGACAAAATTAAAATTGCTGATGTTTATGATGAATTAATTAAAACAGCAGCTAATAAAATTAGTAGATTATATCCACAATACGAATTGATTGCTGCTAAATTATTACTATTAAAAATTTATCGTGATACTGCAAATATTAAAACAAATCTAAATTATCCACATTTAAAAGACATTATAAAAAAAGGTATTTCATTAAAAAAATATAAACAAGAAATTTTTGAAAGTTTTAGTGAAGAAGAAATTGAAGAGTTAAATTCTTTTATTAATCCTGAAAATGATTATTTATTTACATATAAATCATTAATTATTTTTAATAAAAAATATTGTTTAAATCAATCAAAAAACAAAAAAATGGAATTACCTCAACATACTTATATGAGAATTGCAATGTCTTTATTTTATAAAGAACACGTTGATAATCGTATTAGATTAATTAAAAAGTTTTATTCTTATTTATCTAAACACTATTTTACAGTTGCAACACCAATTATTTTAAATGCAGGAACTCCTAAAATGCAATTATCAAGTTGCGTGTTATCAAAAATGGGTGATTCAGTTGATAGCATTATGGATACAAGCAAAGATATTGCTGTTTATTCAAAAAATAAAGGTGGTAATGCTGTTGATATTAGCGATATTAGAGCATCAGGAAGTTATATAGAAGGAAATAATGGAATATCATCTGGTCCAATTCCTTTTATTAAAATTATCGAATCAACAATTAAAGCATTTAATCAAGGTTCAGAGCGTCCAGGTGTATGTTGTGTTTATTTTCAATGATGACATTATAATTTTGAAGAATTAATTGTTTTAAAAAGTAATAATGGTACAGAAGAAAATAGAGCAAGACAATTGAAATATTCAGTTAAAATTAATGATTTATTAATTAAAAGAGCATTAAGAAACGAAAATATTACTTTATTTAATCCTAGTGATGTTCCTAAATTAAGAGGATTATATGGAGAAGCATTTGAAAAAGAATATAAAAATTATGAAGAAAAACATAATTTAAAAACAAAAATTATGCCTGCTAAAAAAGTACTAGAAATGATTTTTAAAGAAAGAGTAGAAACAGGAAATATTTATTTATTTCATGAAGAAAATGTCAATCAAGCTTCTTTATTAAATCAATATATTAATTCATCTAATTTATGTTGTGAAATTGTTTTACCTTCAAGAGAATCAACATTTGATGGATATTCAATTAGCAATAGAGATAAAGAATCATTTATATATAAAAGATATAAACCAGGATCAATTTCATTATGTAATTTATCATCAATAAATCTAGTTAAATACGATGAATTAGATGATAATCTAAAAGATGATTTAGTGTCAATTGTTGTAAGAGGTTTAGACAACACAATAGACATTGCTGATTATCCAGTAATTGAAGCAATGATCACTAATAAAGATTATAGATATTTAGGAATCGGTGTTTTAAATTATGCTAATTATTTAGCAAGACACAAAATTGTAATTGATACAAAAGAAGCTTGCGAAAAAACAGCAGAACTATTTGATGAATTATCTTATAAAATTATTAACGCTTCATTAGAATTATCAAAAATTAAAGGTAGATTTCCTAAATTTGATGAAACAGAATGAGCTAAAGGAAAATTACCAATTCATAAAGCAAATTCACGTGCATTAAAATTAACTAAATATCAACCTGATTTAGATAAATGAAACAAATTAGCAGATAAAATTAAAATTTATGGTTTAAGAAATGCACAATTAATGGCAATTGCCCCAACTGCTACTAGTGGAAAATGTATTAATGCAACAGAAGCAGCTGAACCAATTCAAGATTTTATTTATAAAGAAGATGGAAAAAGTAACGTAATTACTTTAGCACCAGATATTCAAAAAAATAACCAATATTATAAAACTGCATTTGATTGTGATCAATATGAATTATTAAAACTAGCTGCTATTAGACAATGCTATATAGACCAAGCTCAAAGTATTAATATAT
>CAMWRJ010000088.1 GCA_947176635.1 uncultured Mycoplasmataceae bacterium | reverse complement strand
AAATAATGCTGAAATTTTTAAAAATTTTAAATTAGAAAAATTTAAGAAAAATATTTGAAAAAATTAAGAGAAAATTAGTAAATTTTTTCATTTTAGATTGATAAAAATAAATTAGGAGGATAATTATGAATAAGCTATACACTAAACTAGCTCAAATCTTTTTCCATTATAACGCTAAAAATTTTAAGATTAAGCATAGCGATTATGCTGATGTTTTAAATGTTGATGAAAAATTTGATGATGAACAATTAAAATGATGTAAAAAATATGTTGATATTGTTGATGAAGCATTATCAAAATTAGATAAATATGAAAGACAATTAATTGAACATGTTTATATTAAATGTTTACCTAAAAATGAATTGCCTTATTCATTAGCAACATATTATTATAAAAGAAATAAAGCATTAAAAAAATTAAATAGCTTATTAATTTCAAATGATTTTTTAAATTCAAATATTTAATATTTTAAATTGATTTGTAAAGCGATTATGAATTGCCAAAATTAAATTTGGGAATTCTTTTTTTATCATAAATAGTAATTAAACAGAATCAAACTAATGAAAATTCATTAAATAACTCATTTATATAATAAAATTATATACATTATGAAAACAGTAGCGATTGTAGGTAAACCGAATGTTGGTAAATCAACATTATTTAATAGAATTATTAACAAAAAAAAATCAATTATTCATGATTCAGCAGGTGTTACAAGAGACAGAATTTATGATGAAGCTGAATGGTTATGTAGAAAATTTGAATTAATTGATACAGGTGGATTAACATCTAAAAAATTAACATTTCAAGAAAATATTAATGAACAAGTTTTATTTGCTATTGAAGAAGCTGATATTATTGTTTTTTTATTGTCTTATGAAACTGGATTAGACAATGATGATTTTTTTGTAAATAAAATTCTTAGAAAATATAAAAATAAAAAAGAAGTTATTTTAGCAGTTAATAAAGCTGATACAAAATCTGTAGTTGATAAAGAAAGCTTTTATCAATTAGGTTATGGAAAACCAATTTTTATTAGTTCATCTCATGGTATTGGAACAGGTGATCTTTTAGATGCAATAGTATCTAAAATTCCTTTAAATCAAGATGAAATTCAACAAACAAAAAATTATTCTTTTGCTATTATTGGAAAACCAAATGTTGGTAAATCTAGTTTAGTGAATACAATAGTAAAAGAAAATAAAGTAATTGTAAGTGATGTTGCTGGGTCTACAAGAGATTCAACAGATTCAGAATTTAAATACTACAATGAAACTTTTACAATTACTGACACTGCAGGTATTAGAAGAAAAGGAAAAATTAAAGAAAACCTTGAAAAGTTTGCTTTATTAAGAGCTGAAATGGCAATTAAAAAATCAGACTTAATTCTTTTTATGATTGATGGTAGTCAAGAAATTAGCGAACAAGATGAAGTAATTGGTGGATTAGCTTATACAGCAAATATACCAACAATTATTGTTGTAAATAAAATTGATTTAATTCCTAATTTTGATGAAATGAAAATGAAAGAAATTACACAAATCATCAGAAATAGATTTAAATTTTTAGCTTGAGCTCCAATAGTATTTGTTTCTTCACAAAACAACTTAAAAATTAATAAGTTAATGGATAAAATTATTGAAATCCGTGACAAAGTAAAAATCAAAATAAATAATTCGCTTCTAAACGAAGTAGTCTTAAAAGCTCAAATGTTACAAGAAGCACCAATTTTTAAAGGTAATAGATTAACAATTTCATACATAACTCAAATTAAAAGTCAAATTCCTACCTTTGTAATTTTTTGTAATAATCCTAAATATTTACATTTCAGTTATGCTAGATATATTGAAAATAAAATTAGAGAAGCATTTGGATTAAATAATGTTCCAATATGTTTATATTGAAAAGATAAAAATGCAAAAACTAGAGGTTTAAAGGGTGAATAAAATCTTAATTATTGGTCCTGGTGCTTATGGATTATGTTTAGCTGAAGTTTTACAAAACAATAAACAAAATGAAATTTATTTATTAGGAAAATTTAAAAATAAATTAGATGAAATTCAAAATAATCAATATAAAATTTTTGATTTAAAAATTAATCCTGTTAAAAATGTTTATGACAATTATAAAGATTGTTTTAAACAAAAATATAATTTAATAATTTTTGCTGTACCTTCAAAAGAATTAGCAAATTTAGTTTTAGATGTTTCTGCATACATTAACTATAATGTACTTGTAATTAATACATCAAAAGGAATGAAAAATGATCATGAATATTGATGTGATTATTTTAAAAAACAAAATAAACATTTTAAATATGCTTATTTAGCAGGACCTTCATTTGCAGAAGATATAATTAAAAAACAAAAAACAATTTGTAATTTATGTTGTTCTAATAAATATAGATTTAATAAAATTAATACTATTTTTAAATGTAATTATTTTAATTTAGTTTATTTAAATCAAATAAAACCATATGAATTTATTGGTAGTTTAAAAAATGCTGTTGCTCTAGCATTTGGCATAATTAATGCTTTAACACAATCACAAAATACAATTAATGCACTATTTACACAAATAATGTGTGAACTAAGACTTATAATTAATAAAAAATTTATTTGCAAAAATAAAATAGATTTATTATCATATTGTTGCTTAGGTGATATCATGATGTGTGCTAATAGTAGTCAATCAAGAAACTATGATTATGGTTATAACTTAATTAAATTATCTAAATCGGAGTTAGAAAACAAATATAATAATGTTACTGTAGAAGGCATTAGAACTTTATTATTTTTAAAATT
>CAMWRJ010000087.1 GCA_947176635.1 uncultured Mycoplasmataceae bacterium | reverse complement strand
AAATTTATTCATGATGAATCATTAAAACCAAATTCAAAATTATTAAATATTTATGATCAATTAGGATATATAAAATTATCTGAAGAAAAATGAAATACAATGTGTATTGATGATACATATAATTCGCAAAATTTTTGAACTTCCGATTATGAAATTTATAAAAATCAATATATTAAAAGAAAAGATACAAAAAAATATTATGGAGCTAGATAATGGAATCTAAAACTTATCATAAATCCGAAAATAATTTAAGGACTAAACAATTTAAAAATAGTTTATTAAAAAACATATCAACTATTTTTTCATGAGGTTTAATTCTAAGTTTTTTAGTTATTGTTGGTTTTATTATTTATAAAAGTGTTGATGGAATTAAGTATTATGGTATTGAAAATATACTATTTACTGATAAATTTGAAATTAATGATGCTTCTTCAAAACAAGCTTCTGTATGAATTCCATTAGGAATTACTTTATTAATTTCTTTTTGTGCAGTTTTAATTGCAACTCCAATTTCAATTAAAACAGCATCATTAATAAAATTCCGTTTAAAAAACGAAAAATTAAAAAAATGACTGAGAATTATTATTGAAACTTGTTCAGGTATTCCATCTGTTATTTTTGGATTATTTGCTTCTCAATCATTAGGAATAGTTGTTCAAAAGATTTTTAGTTTAACTTCAGCAACAACTATATTAACAGCTATTTTTATGTTATCTTTTATGATTATGCCCACTATTATATCGTTAACATTAAATGCTTATGATAATATAGATTCTAATTTAATTTCAACTTCAATCAGTTTAGGAATTACAAGAACTAAATCTATTTATAAAATATTTAAACGTCAAGCAACTGGAACAATTATAATAAGTGTATTAATTGCATTAGGACGTGCAATTGGTGAAACAATGGCTGTTTCAATGTTGTTAAATAATCAAAGTTATGTTGCTTCTCAATCAGGATTAATTGGTATTTTAGATTCTAATTTTGCTCCATTAGGTGCTATTATTTCAATTAATATGTTTTCTGAAAATGGTGGAGAAAATTTAAAAAGTTTATTGTATTTTTATGGAATAATTTTATTCTTTTTAGTTTTATTATTAAATGGATTAGTAATGTTTATGTCTTCTAAAAAGAATTTAAATAAATATCCTAAAATGAAAGAAGTTTGAAGAAGAATTACTAATTTTTTTCAAATTGTTCCAACAACTATTTATAAGTTGTATGATGCAATGATATTTAATAGAAAATCTAAAAATGATATTACTCAAAGCAATTATGGACAAAATATATTTAAATTTGAATATTTTAATTTAGCTAATTTTGACGTTTCACAACATATTTCAAATAGAAACAAAAATTCAAAATGATTATATGTTTATTCATATTGAAAAATATTTTGAGAATTATTATCTTCAATTATTGTATTTGGTTTTATTAGTTGAATTGTTTTCGACATTATTATTAATGGTTTCATTGCAGTTGGTTCTGAAAATTCAACATTCTTTAAATTTAATAAAGATTCAACTGGTCAAGCATTTGTTAATACTGTGTTAATTGTAATTGTTACAATTGCAATTACATTCCCAATAGCTTTATTAATTGCAATTTATTTAAATGAATATGTAAAAAATAAAAAGACAAAAAAAACAGCATTATTTTTTATTGATTCATTAGGTGCAACTCCTTCAATTATCTTTGGGATGTTTGGTTTAGCATTCTTTATACAAATATTAGGTGTTAGTATCCAAGGTAGATCAGGGCAATCATTATTAGCTGGTGCATTAACAGTAGGAATTGTATTATTACCTAATTTTATTAGAAATATTCAACAAGCATTAGAAAATGTACCAAATATGATTCGTGAAAATGGTTATGCATTAGGGTGCTTAAAACATGAAGTCGTTTTTAAATTAGTTTTATCAATGGCATTTAAATCAATTATTAGTGCAATTATTTTATCAGTAGGTAGAATAATTTCAGAAACAGCGCCATTATATTTAACAGCAGGTTTATCTTCACCGAACAATATTGCTTTATTGTCACCTGGACAAACATTAACAACAAGAATTTATGCAAATACAATGTTTGGAATTAATGCAGATCAATCATTAACAATCCAATACGAATCAGCGCTATCATCAATTATTTTAGTATTATTTTTAACAATATTGGGATATATGATTATTCCATATTACAAATATCTAAAACAAGAAATTAAATTAAGATTAATGATTTTAAAACAAATGAAAGATTTAAATTTAAAATCTCAAATGAAATTATTAAAAAAACAAATTTATGAAGATAGAATTTATATAACAGAAGAACAAAAAGAATATTTTGGTTTAGATTCTTCTAAAAATAAATTTTTAATCCATAATAATAAAAAATATCAAATTAAATATTTAACTCAAAATGAATTAGAAGAAATGATTAAATCATTATCAAAAAGAGGTGTAAAAAATGTTAAATAATGATATAAAAAAAGAAAATGTAATAGTTGAATCTGAAAGTAATATTACTGATTTACAATCATTTGAAAATCAATTATTATTTGGCAAAGAATTATATAGACATTTAAAAGGCATGTCTTTTTGAAAAAAAATAATTTATAAAGCAAAATTAACTAAAGAACAGAAATTATCTTTAAAAGAATATAAAAATAATTTAAAAATTATAGTTAATACTGAAAAACAAGATTTTAACGAAGATAATATTTTTGAAGTTTCTGATTTTAATTTATGATATTTAAATGGTCAAAAACAATCATTATTTGATATTAATATTAATTTAAAAAAGAATAAAGTAACAGCATTCATTGTG
>CAMWRJ010000086.1 GCA_947176635.1 uncultured Mycoplasmataceae bacterium | reverse complement strand
TTGTAAATTTTCAAAAGTTAATTTATTTTTTTGCATATCAGCAATTAATTTTGATTGGAACAAACTTAATTGTTCATAACTAAATAATTGTTGTTTTAAGAATTCAGATTTTGGGAATTTGAACACAACACTATTTTTATTAAATTCAACAATTGAAGCATCATATTTATTTGAGAATTGATCTAATCTTAATGTTTGATTTTCACTTGGTGTTAATGTTAATAAAATTTCATTATCAGTTTGTTCGATTTTCAAATTAAAATCAAAAGTTGTATTTGAATCAACGCTTTTAAAATATTCTTTAAAATTATCATTGATTCATATTTTTAAAGTACCATCATTAACTTTATTTACAAATTCATCAATTGTACATTGATTATCAATTGATGCATTTTTAGAATAATCAGATAAAATTCTGTTTCTAATTTCTAATAATTTATCATAATCAACAATAAAGCTTTTAACATTTCTATTTGCTAAATTAGCTAAGATTACAGCAGTTGTTACACTACCTGCAATTATTGCAAGACCAGCAACTAAACTAATAACTCTTTTCTTAATTTGTTTAGACATTAAAACATCTCCTTTATACAAGAAAATAGAATTAATATTCATTTAATTACCTTTATTAAAAAACATGCAAAAAACACAAGAAAAATAGGGGTTTTGTTTGATTTTAAATACTCTATTGTTTTAATTTGATAAAATAATTTATATCGATATTCATTTAATTTATTATTACATAATAAGTGCTTCAAAGGTAATTAAATGAATATTTAATCTCATTTGTCAATTTATAAAAAATATAAAAAATTATCAAAATATAATAATTTCATTTATAATAATATATTCTCTTTACAATCGTAAAAATCAACATATATTTTTATATAGAGAATCATAAAATATTATTTTTAAATGAAGGAGTATTCATGAACGTTGTTAATAAAAATGACTTTCACCGCGAATTTAACTCCACACAATTAAAAATATTTAGAGATAAAGAAATTAAAACATGACAATGAATAGTTTTGTTTTCTTGTTTCTTTATACAAATGTTTGCTTATTGTGTGGCACAAAATTTAGCTAACGTGTTTGTAGCAACAGACTGATCAACATGAACTGGTGGAAATCAAACTATCATGTCATTAACGTTTACGATTGGTGCAGTAGGTTCTTCTTTTTTTGGTCCTATTGTAGCTAAATTGTTTAGTAAAAAAATCAATATGAGAATAATTTACTCTATTGGTATATTCTTAGCAATGTTAGGTTTTATAGGTACTGGATTAAATGCATTATTACCTAGAAGTATTTTAGAAAATAATAAAGCAGTAGTTCCTGCTATTTTATATATTTCTAATTTGATTTGTCAAATTGGTATTATGATTTTCTCTGGTATTGGAATTAATAACTTAATTTCTAAATGATGACCAGCAGAAAAACGTGGATTTGCATTAGGTTTTGCTTTTGCTGGTGGTGCAGCAGGAAACATTTGAATGCAACAATTATTAGGATTTTTAACAAGTAAATTTCATAATGTTTTTGTTAAACTAGATAATTATAATGCTGATCCACAAAGATTAATCACTTATGGAATATTTGCTGGAATGGGATTAATTGTTGGTTTATTTTTTGTTATGCTTGCATGTAGAAAACCAGTTCCACCAAACATTTTTGAAACAAAAGAATTAAGTTCTCAAGCACCATTATCTATTGTTTGTGTTGGATGTAATAATAATGTTAAAAAACATGCAAAAAATATTAGTGAAGAATTAGATGCATCATTTTTGGTAACTAGAAAATATGCACCTTATTGAATTTTATCAATGGGTTATTTAATTTTACAAATGGGAACGATTCACTCATCATTAAGTACTCAATTTATTCGTAATGCATTAGTTCCAAGTTTAAATCCAGGTGCTGGAGAAGCGCAAACATTATTCTCTTCAATTTCAAGTTTAGGATTGACTATTTTTGGTGTTGCTTGTTTAATTGGAAACTTATTAGGTGGTTATTTAAATCAAAAAATGGGACCACATAGATCAATAGCATTAGCAGGTAGTATGCAAGTGTTAGGTATATTATCATTAATGCTTTCAGTTAAATTTAGTGCTTTAATTTATGTATATTATATTTTAGTTGGATTAAGTGTTTATGTTTATACATCTACACCAGCATATGTTGCAGGTAGATTATATGGACAAAAACAATCTAATAGTCACACAGCTATTTTATGAATCTTTATTTCATTAGGATTTGCTGTATCTAACTCAGTGATTGGTTCTATTACTGGTACTATTAATGATACTAACCAAACTAATTTATTAGGTGTAACAGTTAATGGTAATATGTTAGGATTTATTTTATTTGCATCTATTTGTATGGCAGTTGGTACATTAATTGTAGTTATTTGTACTTCTATAATCTTAAGAAAAGGTATAAAAGGATTGTTAGAATATTCACCAACTAAATATACAAAAATTATTAATTGAAAATATGGTTTCTTAATTTGATGATCATCAATGTTAATTCTATTAACAGGACGTGATTTTAGAATTAATAACCAAAAAAGAGCTGAAAAAATTAATCTTAAAAATTTAGCAGATATTAATTACAATTCAAAATCTAAATTTAGTGAAAATCTAAATTCAATTAGAAATGAATATAAATTAACTAATAAAGAATTTGATGTTTTAGTTCAAATTTATTTCAATCAAATCATTACATTAAATAAAGTTAAAGAATCATTTAATAATGTTGATAGTGTAATTAAAAAATTAATTGATAAACAATTAGTTACAGAAATTCAATTAAATCAAAATAGTAAAGTTTTAAAA
>CAMWRJ010000085.1 GCA_947176635.1 uncultured Mycoplasmataceae bacterium | reverse complement strand
TAATTAGCCTTCAGAAAATATTCTTATAATTAAAATAATTATATAATTAAAAAGAGACAACTTTTAAATTAATGAATAAGTTTATAATTAATTAAACATTTTTATATAAAAGGAATAAGAATATGGATTATAAAAATACATTAAATATGCCTAATACAAATTTTGAAATGAAGGCTAATTTAAATCAAAAAGAACCTTTATTTCAAAAAAAATGATTAGATAAAAAAATCTATCAAAAAGTACTTGAAAAAAATAAAAATAAACCAACATTTTTCTTACATGATGGTCCACCTTATGCAAATGGTAACATTCATGTAGGACATGTTTTAAACAAAACATTAAAAGACATTATTGTAAGATACAAAAATTTTACAGGATTTAGATCTGAATATATTCCTGGATGAGATACACATGGATTGCCAATTGAAGTTGCAATGATCAAAAAAGATGAAAATGCAATTAATGATAGTGTTTTATTAAGACGTCAAAAATGCCGTAAATATGCTTTAGAACAAGTAGCAAATCAAAAAGAACAATTTAAAAGATTAGGTTTATTATCAGATTTAGAAAAAAAATATTTAACATTAGATCATAATTTTGAAATAGAACAATTAATTACTTTTTATGATATGGTAAATAAGGGTTTAATCTTTTGTGCATTAAAACCAGTTTATTGATCTTGATCGTCAAAAACATCACTAGCTGATGCTGAAATTGAATATGCTGATGTTAAAAGTGATAGTATTTACTTTAGTTTAGATTTAGAAGACACTGATTTTCTAGGTCCTAAAAATAAATTATTAGTTTGAACTACAACACCATGAACACTTCCATCAAATTTAGCAGTTGCAATTAATCCTAATTTAGACTATTGTCAAGTATTAATTGATAATCAAAAATATATTATAGCTAAAGATTTAGTTAACAAATTATCAGAAAAATTCAAAAAAGAAATTTTAATCTTAAAAGAATTTAATGCTAAAGAAATTGAAAATTTCAAATATATTCATCCAATTAAAAAAGATAAAAAATGTCCAGTAATTTTAGCTGAATATGTATCTGCTGATAATGGTACTGGATTAGTACACAATGCTCCAGGATTTGGTTTAGATGATTATTTAGCATGTAAAAATTATGGTATTGATATTTATTGTCCTATTGATGATGATGGTAAATTTACAAATGAAGTAGAAGATATTGAATTATCAGGATTATTTTATTTAAAAGCTAATCCAGTTATTATTCAAAGATTAATACAAGAAAATAATTTAGTTTTAAGTGAAGAAATTATTCATAGTGCGGCACATGACTGAAGAACTAAAAAACCAGTAATTTACAGAGCAACTAAACAATGATTTGTAAATATTGAAAAAGTTCAAAACAACATTATTAATTCACTAAAAAAAGATGTTAATTCTCCTCACCAAAAAAATACTAATAGAATGATTGAAATGATTCAAAAAAGAAAAGAATGATGTATTAGTCGTCAAAGAGTTTGAGGTGTTCCATTACCAATTATTTATGATGAAAATCAAAATCCAATTTTAGATTTAAAATTAATTTCAAATATCATTCATATTTTAGATAAAAAAAGTGTTGATCATTGATTTGATTCAGATGTTAAAGAATACTTAATTGAACCTTATTTATCAAATCCAAATATTGATAAATTTAGTAAAGAAAAAGATATTATGGATGTTTGATTTGATTCAGGTACATCTTATAATATGTTTAAACATTGAAATATTAATTATCCTGCAGATTTATATTTAGAAGGTAGTGATCAATATCGTGGTTGATTCAACTCTTCATTAATTACAGGTGTAATTAGATATAATCATTCACCATATAAAGCAATCTTACAACATGGTTTTACATTAGATGAAAATGGTTTTAAAATGTCTAAATCATTAGGTAATACTGTTGATCCATTAAAAGTATTTGATCAATATGGAGCAGATATATTTAGATTATGAGTTGCAAGTTCAGATTATACTGAAGACCAAAGATTTGGTGAAAATATATTAAAACAAATTAGTGAAGTTTACAGAAAAATTAGAAATACATTATTTAAATATTCATTATCTACATTAAATGATTTTAATGTTAAAACTGATAAACAACCAATTAATTCTTTAGAAAATAAATATATTTTAACTAGATTATCACAAGTAATTTCTGAAATTAATCATTCTTATGAACAATATGATTTTGCACAAGTAATTAAAACTATTTATAATTTTACTCAAGAATTATCAACATGATATTTTGAATACATTAAAGACCCAGTTTATTGTTATAAATTAAATAATGGTTTTAGACGCGAAATCCAAACTACAATTTATATTATTTTAAAAAATTTATTAGTTGCATTAGCACCAATTATGCCACATACTTGTGAAGAAGTTTATAGTCACTTTAATATTACTAATAAAAAAGAATCAGTACATTTAGAAGATTGAATGGATACAGATTTAGAAATTAATTTAAATAATGAATTGTTAGATGAATTAAACCAATTCTTCCAATTTAGAAATTTAGTTTTAGTTGAATTAGAAAAAGCTAGAAATGATAAAAAAATTAAAAAGAACAATGAAGCTATTATTACTATAAATAATAAATATAATGAACAATTCAAAAATATTGATATCAAAAAATGATTATTAGTAGCAGATGTTAAATTCAATGATACTAATGATATTATTGTCGAACATTCTGGATACAATAAATGTTTAAGATGTTGAAGTTATAAAAATGATATTGATATGCATGATTCTGAATTATGCAAATCATGTTATAAAGTTTTAAAATAATAAATTTAAAACCTTTCAATTATTTTGAAGGGTTTTTTTAATACTAATTTGTTGTATAAAAAACTAATTTAATAATAAAAATTTTTAAATGAGATTAAATATTCATTTAATTACC
>CAMWRJ010000084.1 GCA_947176635.1 uncultured Mycoplasmataceae bacterium | reverse complement strand
AATTTTTTATTTGTTTCTATTCTTTTATAAATTGGGATTGATTCATTTAATTTTATTTCATTTAAATTAGAAAAATCTAATAATGAATCTAAATCATTTGGAATTGTAGAATAATTTAATTGGCTTAAAATTTCTTTAGATCCTTTTTTTAATATTGGTGATAATAAAATTGCACTAATATAAGTTATATTTGCTAAATAATTTAATAAATTATTTAAAACTAATGTATCATTGTTAGCAAATAATTCTCATGGTTTGTAGTTTTCTATTAACTTATTTGCATAAATTACTAAATTTAAAATTGATTTAGCTAATAAATCTAATCTAAAGTTTTCTAAATGTTCTTTAATTTTAGCAATTGTTGTTTCGATAATTTCATATACTTCTTCATCTAACTCACTACCTGTAGTTGTCAGAGTTGGAATTATACCATTATTATATTTTTTAATCATTCCAATTACTCTTGATGATAAATTCCCAATATTGTTTGCTAAATCTGAATTAAATGTTTCAACAAATAAATCTTCTGAGAATACTCCGTCATTTAAAATTGAAATTTCTTTTGTTAAATAATATCTTAAAGCATCAGAACCATATTTTTCAATTAACATTTTTGGGTCAATAACATTACCTAGTGATTTAGACATTTTACCTTCTTTAGTAACAATTCAACCATGACTTAAAATAGTGTTTGGTTCTTTTAAATTTAAATCTTTTAAGAATACAGGTCAATAAATACAATGAAATCTTGTAATTTCTTTAGACATTAATTGTACTTTTTCACTATTATCATTATTTCAGAATTTGTTAAATAATGTTTCATCATCACTTAAATAACCAATACTTGTTAAATAACTAAATAATGCATCTAATCAAACATAAATAGTGTGTTTATCATTTTCTAAAATAGGAATACCTCATGATAATGAAGTTCTTGAAACTGATAAGTTCTCTAAATTATTAATAAAGTTGTTAATTAATTCATTTTTTCTGCATTCAGGAATAATAAATTTAGGATGATTTTCATAATATTTTAATAATCAGTCAGCATTTTGTCTAATTTTATAGAAATAAGATTCTTCATTTTTTTCTTCAACTAAATGACCTAATGAACAATAATATTTATCATCTTTTTTAACTAATTCTGATAATGTTTTATTTTCTTCACAATTTGGACAATAATAACCATTTCAATTATCTAAATATAAAATATTATTATTTAAGTATTCAGAAAAGATTTTTTGAATTGCTTTTGTATGATGTTCATTTGTTGTTCTTACAAACACATCATATTCGATATCTAATTCTTTTCATAAGTCTAAAAATTCAACTGAAATTTTGTCTACAAATTCTTGAGGTGACATATTATTTTCTTTAGCTTTATTTTCAATCTTTTGTCCATGTTCATCCATACCTGTTACAAAACAAGTATCATATCCTAATAATTTTTTATATCCTTTAATAACATCAGCTAAAATTGTTGTATAAGCATGACCAATATGTGGTTTACCACTTGCATAATATATTGGCGTTGAAATATAAAAATTCTTTTTACTATCTTGATTCATAATTAATTGCCTTTAATCCTTTTTTGTTCAAATTAAAAAATTTTTATTAAGTTTAGTTTCATTTTCATTACTAAAATCATAATTATAAAATTTATTTTTTATGTCTTTTACTAAGTATTGTTGATTTACATAATGATTTTTAAAATTATGTGGAAATAAATATTTTTCTTTAACAATATTGCTAGCACCTAAATAATGTGAGTCTCTTAAATGATTTGGAATTTTCATAATTGGGTTAGCATTTAAGTATTCTAACACATTATTAATACTAATTGCACCACTATTTGATTTTGGTGATAATGCCATTTCAATAACTAATGTTGATAAAATAAAATTTGCTTCTGGAAATCCAACACTTAATGCTGATTCAGTCCCAACTGATACTCTCATACATAAATTAGGATTTGCTAATCCAATATCTTCATAAGCTATAATTTTCATTCTTCTAGCAATTACTTTTAAGTCATTATATTTTATTAAACAACCTAAATAATAAAGTGAAGCATCAACATCACTACCTCTAATTGATTTTTGAAATGCTGATTTTAAATCATGAAATTCATTTGTATGTTGACCTGAATTATAATTTGTTAAAATCCCAATTTTATCAATTAATTTATCATCAATTTCATTAAAATTATATAAATTATCAATAATATCAATTAAGTTTAATGTACAACGTATGTCATATTGAGTGTATGCTAATAATTTCTGCAAATCTTTTTTACTATAAGTATTTTTTAATTTAAAACTACTTAATTTATTAAATAAATCCTCTAAAATTAATTCATTATTTTTTGTTATTTCAAAAACTTGCATTCTGCTTCTTAATGCTGGATTTAAATAAATATATGGATTTTCAGTTGTTGTAGCAAAAATATAAATATTTTTTGATTCTAATATTTTTAATAAAAAATCTTGATGATTTTTATGTAAAGAATGAATTTCATCAATAATGATAATTGTTTTTAATTCTAATTTAGCTCTATCAACTAAAAAATTTAAGTCTTTTTTAGAATCTTGTGCTGCATTAAAATAAAATTTTTCATAGTCTTTAAATTGTTCAGCTAAAATATTCACTAATGAACTTTTACCAATTCCTGGATCCCCATATAATATAAAAGAAAATAAAAAATTATGAGTAACTAATTTTGCAAATATTCCATCATTTTGTACTAAATTAGAAAAACCTAATAAATCAGATAATTTCTTTGGTTTTAAAATATCTATTAATTTTTCATGTTGCATAAAATTATTTACTTTCTTGAATTAATCAATCATAAATTTCATTTTTCTTATTAGGAAAATCAATTAATAAAATTTCTAATATTGTTTTATTAGTTAAATTCATTAATTTTAATTTCTTTGCTTTTTCAATTCATTTATTTTCTAATTCTAAAACATTATTGTTATCAATGA
>CAMWRJ010000083.1 GCA_947176635.1 uncultured Mycoplasmataceae bacterium | reverse complement strand
TAAATATTAACTTCTTCTTTTAACTGTATCAAATCATTATTTTCAATTTTAATAATTTTATTGAAATTAATTGTTATTAATTTTCTTTCAATAATAAAATCTGTTGTGTCATTTTCAATATTAACTCAACCGAAAATATAATCATTATTTGGTGTTAATGTAATTGAATATGTATCGTTAGTTGCAGGTAATTTTTGAAAATCTATTTCACTAAAAATATTTTTAATTCCTAATGAATTTGAAACTCAGTCAATAATTTGTGTTTTTTGTTCTGAATCTGAAATTGTTTGTAAATTTTCAAAAGTCAGTTTATTTTTTTGCATATCTGCAATTAATTTTGATTGGAATAAAATTAATTGTTCATGACTAAATAATTGTTGTTTTAAGAATTCTGATTTTGGGAATTTAAAAATAATACTGTTTTTGTTAAATTCAACAATTGAAGTGTCATATTTATCTGAAAATTTATCTAATCTTAATGATTTGTTTTCAGTTGGAGTTAATGTTAATAAAATTTCATTATCAGTTTGTTCGATTTTCAAATTAAAATCAAATGTTGTGTCTGAATCAGTTCCTTTAAAATATTCTTTAAAATTATCATTGATTCATGTTTTTAATGTTCCATCATTAACTTTATTTGCAAATTCATCAACTGTACATTGATTATTAACACTAGCGTTTTTAGAATAATTAGATAATATTCTGTTTCTAATTTCTAATAATTTATCATAATTAACTATAAAACTTTTAATGTTTCTATTTGCTAAATTAGCTAATACTACTGCTGTTGCAACACCACCACCAATAATTGCAAGACCAGCAACCAAACCAATAACTTTTTTCTTAACTTGTTTAGACATTTCTACCTCACATTTTAATTAAAAATAGAATTAATATTTATTTAATTACCTTTTTAAAAAAATACGTAAAAATGTAAGAAAAAATAGAGTTTTTATTTGATTTCTAAACCCTATTTTTTTAGATTTGATATAATAAACTCATATTAATATTGTTTAATTTATTATTACATAATAAGTGTAATAAAAGTAATTAAATAAATATTAAATGACATTTTAAATTATTAAAAAATAAATAACTATAGACATTAATAAAAAATAGAGTTTTTAACAAACTCTATCTTAATTATTCTTTAACTTTTATAACTAATGTTTTTTTATCAGTTTGATCTAAATTCATAACATGAATTTCAATTGAATATCTATTTTCATCAATTTTAATTTTATCAACACTAGAAATTAAATATTCACCTGGTCTATTATTACTAACTTTATTTAATTCATTAATAATATCTTTTATTAAGAACATTTTATGCAATCCTTTTCTAATAGAAAATAATCTATAAAAATAAAATAATATTTAAATAAATTATATAATAATTTTTTGTAATTATAAATTAATATATTACTCTAAAAACATAGAAAATTGCTTTAATGTTTTTTATTAATTTGGTTGTCCAACAATAATATCATTTTCACTAATACCAATTAAATTAAATCCAATGATTTTTTGTCTTGTTTGTTCATTATTTACAAACAATTTTAGTTTGTTACATCCTTTAAAAGCAGTGCTTCCTATTGTTGTAATACTATCAGGAATTTTAACTGATAATAATGATGAACAATTTAAGAATGCATTATTTTCAATAGTTCTTAAATTAGTAGGTAATACTAATCTTGTTAATGAACTACAATTTTCAAATGCACTTCCTTGAATAATGTTTAAACCTGTTCCAAAATTTATTGTATATAAATTAGTACATCCTGCAAATGAATTATATCCAATTGTATTAACTGAATTTGGAATATCTATACCCATTAATCTACTACATCCTTGAAATGAAGAGTTATTGATTGTTCTTAAATTAGAAGATAACATTACTGTTTGTAAATTAGTATTATTTGTACACATATTATATCCCATATCAGAAATCTTATTTCCCATGATTAGTGTTCTTAAATTAGTACACCCTAAAAATAATGAGTTTGGGAATGTTGTTACACCTGAAGTTGTAAAATTAATTACTTGTAAATTACGGTTATTATCAAAGATATGATAATTAATTCCAGTTACAACACTTGGCACATCAATCATTGATAATGTTTTTCCTGAACTAGATAATTCCATAGCAAAATGATTTGTATAATCAAAAACAAAATATGAAGATGATGTTGAACTATAACTCTTATAACTCAATTGTTTTATATAGATATTACCATTGCTAATTTCATAATAAGAACTACTTGATTCATTAGCAACTTTAGCAAATGTATAATAATCAATTTTATTTGGTTTAATAATAAAACTGTTATTACTAGTGTCTCAACTAATACTATCAATACAAGCTAATGGAACGCTGCCAGTTTTAGATGATAAATTAGATGCTATATATTTTTGAATTGCTGCTAACATTGCACTCATTTGTGTTGAGCTTTCAATGTAATTTGAATTAATAAAACTTTGAATGGAATTTCTTAAATTATTTAAATTTGTATTAGTAAATTCTAAATTATTCATTAAACCTACATTATCAATTTTTAAAGCTCCTGTTGATTGTTCAATAATTGATAAATCAGACACAAATTTATAATATCCTACAGGAGTAACACTAATTACAAATCTACTAGTATTTCTACTACTTTTTGCTTTTGATAAATTGATTTCTGTATCGATATTAAAACATGATTCTATTAATGGTTTTACATCATTTTCTAAATTAATATTATCATATGTAAGATTATTAGATTTAACAATTGGTTCTAATTGATTTAAGAAATTATTAATTTGTTGTTGATTAATATTATATATTGAATAAAATTGTAATTCAGAAATAACTATGTTTCCACTAACAATTAATTTATTAGCATTATCATCAATAAATTTAGTTAAATTATCTGCACTAATAATTAAAATATTATTTATTTTATCAAAGGTAATTGATCCAATTAAACTAGAGCTGATTCCTAAATAATTTGCTACATTATTT
>CAMWRJ010000082.1 GCA_947176635.1 uncultured Mycoplasmataceae bacterium | reverse complement strand
GCAAAAATTTAACTTTTAAAGCGTTTTTGCATTTTCTTGCATTAATAAAAAATTAATTTTAATAAAAATAAAGATTAAAAAAATCAGACTTAAAAGAAAGTCTGATTACAAATTATTTAATTATAAAATTAAAGTTTTTTTGCATTGTTTTTTAAGAATTCAGCAACACCGTTTGGATTTGCTTTCATTGCTTCTTTACCTTTAGCTCAATTAGCTGGACAAACGTCTCCATGTTCACGGTTGAAGTTTAAAGCATTAGCCATTCTAATCATTTCATCGATGCTACGCCCTAATGGTAAATCATTAATTACAGCATGTCTTACAACTTGTTTTTCATCAATTAAGAATGAAGCTCTTAAAGCAACTGCGTCATCAAATAAAACGTCATATTGTCTTGCAATTTCTTTTTTAATATCTGAAACTAATGGATATTGAATATCTCCAAGTCCACCTTCAGCTACTGGTTGTTTTTTTCATGCTAAATGTGAAAATTCATTATCTGTTGAACAACCTACAACGTTATATCCTAATTCTTTAAATTCTTTTAATTTATTGTTAAATGCAATAATTTCTGTAGGACATACAAAAGTAAAATCTTTTGGATAGAAGAATAAAATAACACCATTTTTACCCATTAATTTACTTAAAGTAACTTCTTTAATTTCATTATTTTCCATTACAGCTAATGCAGTAAAGTCAAACATTTTTTTAGTTACGATCATATTTTTCTCCTTTTAAATTTATATGTAGAATATTAAATTATAATACTATTTGAAAATATTGATAAATTTATTTTAAAAATGTTATTTATTGTAAAGAAAATTAAATAAAAAAATATTTTAAAACTAAGTATATTAATAAATTGTAAAAATATTTATATAATATAGATAAATATATCAAAAAATATTACTCGTATAAACATACATTTTATAGAAGATAAAAATTTTAGATTACTTTAATTTAGGAGTTTTTTTATATGGACAAACAGATTAAATTTATTGCCTTAGGTGGTCAAGATGAAAGAGGCAAAAATTGCTACTTAATAGAATATAATAATGATATTTTTATTTTTAATATTGGTGTTAAGATGCCGATTAATGGAGCTTTAGGGATTAATATGATCACTGTTAGCTTTAAATATTTATTAGAAAACAAAAATAGAATTAAAGGTATTTTTGTAGGAACAGCTAATTTTTCAAATATTGGTGGATTACAATTTTTATTACAAGAATTAAATATGGATATTCCTATTTATACATCTTCAATAGGTAAATCAATCATTGATTGCTATTTTGAAAAAAAAGTTAGAACAAAAAAAGAAATTTTATATCATATTGTAGTTTTAAATTCTTTACATACTTTTAAAATAAATAATGTTGAATTCGTTCCTTTTAGAGTTTCAAATTATTTACCAGAATCTTTTGGATGAGTTATAAAAACACCAATTGGTAGTATTGTATTTATTGATGATTTCTTTATCAACAATAATAAATTAAAAGGATTTAATTCTCAATTAAATTATTTACCTAATATTATTGGAAAATCTGAAGTTTTAGCTTTAATAGTAGGAATGGGAAATGTTGGTAAATATGATGGTTTTACAGCTCCAAATTATAAAACTGAAGGTTTTTATGAAGGAATTGTAAATTCATGTCCTGGTAGAATTATTGTTGCTTTAAATGATTATAATGCTTATTCAATATTAGTTTTAGCAGCTCTTGCTAGAGAAAAATCAAGACCGTTTATTATTTATAGTACGACATTTATAAATACATTTAATACAATTATAAAAAATAAAATGTTTAATCCTAAACATCTAATTGCAATGCCTATTTCTTCAATAAAAAATTCAGAAAACTCAATTGTTATTATTTCTGAAACTGAAGAAAACTTATACAAAAAATTATTTTCAATGGCTTCTAATCAAATTCCTTCAATTCCTATTAATGAAAAAGATACATTTGTTTTAGGTACACATTTAGTACCAGGTTATGAATCTCATGCTGCAAAATTATTAGATGAATTAAGTAGACAAAATTTAAAAATTTATACACTACCTAAAACAGTTTTACCGCTAACTGCATCTAATGAAGATCAAAAATTTTTAATTGATTTACTAAAACCAAAAGCAATTTTTCCAATTGAAGGTTATTACATGAACTTTGTTAGATATCAAAAAGTTTCAAGTAAATGTATTAAATCAAATGATGTTCATTTTTTAGATAATGGCGATTGTGCTTTAATTTCTAAAGATGAAATCAAAATTGAAAGAGATAATATTGAAAACAATGGATTAAAATACATTAGCGTTAATGGCGTTTTAGATTCTCAAACATCTGTATTATCTGAAAGAAAACAAATGTCAACTTCTGGTGTAATTATGACTAATGTTTTCTTAGATAAAAAAGAACAAAAATTTTATAGTTATCATTATTTAAAATCTATTGGATTAGTAATTAATGAAAAAGATAATTATTTATTAGATGTTTTAAATGAAAAATTTAATTTATTTTTAACTAAAGCAATTGCTTATAAAGATGATAATAAAACTATAGATACAGTAACAACTAAAAATAATTTAAAGAAAAATATTTTAAGATTCTTTGAAAAGAAAACAAATAAAAAACCACTAGTTTTACCAACAATCATTGAAGTTTAATTATGAAAAAAAATCATTGTTCAAACAATAATAAAATTAATCAAACTAAATTCAAATTAAAAATACATCTTTGTATTTTTATTTTTTTATGTTTAATTTGATTAATTTCTTTTTTTAGAGTTCCTGTTGTTGGTGTTTTATTAGATGCTATATTCTTTGAATTTTTGTTTGGTTATACTAAATATTTAATTTATCTAATCTTATTAATAGCTTTAATATTGTGATTTCAAAAACTAAAATTTTATTTTATTTTTTCAAAAAGACATCTAATTTTTTATATATTATTAATTTTATTTTTTTGTTTTTTATTATCAACAATTACTTTATATATTAATCATTTACAAAATCTAAATTTCTCAGAATTTTATATAAGTCACAATAATGCTTATTTAAAT
>CAMWRJ010000081.1 GCA_947176635.1 uncultured Mycoplasmataceae bacterium | reverse complement strand
TTGTTGATTTACAACTTTTATATAATGTAATAAACAATTATATAATTGATTCATCAAGAAAATTTACACCTATTGAATTCTCAAATAACATTCCTCAAAATTTAGATTCATTAAAATTATTGATTGTTAAAAATTTAAAAACAAGTAATGCAAATCCAATTGGAATAGATGAAATTGAAAAATTATCATTAAATTCTGATAATAATTTTGTAATTACATTAAACAAACAAATTGGTAATTATTTTAAATATTCAATTCAAGAAAATGACAATATTATATTAGAGGATGGAAATAAATTAGTTATTAAAAATTTAACATATTACACTGATATAACAATTAGTGACGATGCTTTAAAAGATTTATGAACTAACATTAATAACTTTATAAAAAATAATCAAATTACTGTTGGATCAGGTGGTAATATAAGCTCTTATTTAAATTTCCAAATTTATGATTTCTTTAAAAATGTAAAAACTGTTAATAATCAAAATTTAAGTGAATTCATTGATAGTCCAATAAATTCAAATGCTTCAGTTAAGGATTTAAGAACAATTTCAGTTCGTGTTAAAAATGGTTTATACAAAATGACATCTAAAAATTTAAATGATAGTGATATTGTAATTGAAAATAACAACAATTTAATTTCTATGAAGAATTTATTCTTAGCATCACCTGACACTTATTTTAATTGAAATAGCAATAAAATAACTAGTCTAACAAGTGTAGGTTTAAATCAAAATATGATTATTCTTCCTGAAAAAGCAGAACAAATAGGAAATCAATTATTTATGAATAATCAAAAAATACAACAACTTGATATGTCATGTTCACAAATCGAAGAATTACCTTCAAACACTACAGATACTACAGGTTTATTTTATATGTCTAATAATTTAACATATTTATATTTACCTAAAAATTTGAAAGTTATTGGCGAAAGAGCATTTTATAGATTATCAGGTTTAGCTGAATTAGTTTTACCAAATACATTAACAACAATTAAAGCATATGCTTTTTCAGAAGCTCCAATTAAGAATGGAATAATAAGAGTACCAGGTAGCGTTAAAGTAATAGAAGCTCAATCATTCTCTTATTTAAAAATTTTAAATATTTATTTTGAAGAAGGTGTTGAAACTATTGAGAGTAGAGCAATGTTAGCAATTGGTGGAAGAAATATATATTTTCCAAATTCAATTAAGAATATTGGTGATTTTGCATTTGCTGATGCAACTCACAGGATACAAAGATTCGACAGACCAACTTTTTTTGTTAAATCTGAGGAAATGATAACTAAATTTATTAATATGCATTTATTTGATATTAATAGCAGTTGAATACAAGTAAAAAATTGATAATACATTTAATTTTAAATATAAATTTAGTAATTTATTAAAAAAATCATAAGCATTTAACCGCTTATGATTTTTTTGTTTTACACCATTCAAACAATTGCAATATTTGTAGCAAGAACAAAAGCAATTGCAACTTTTCAAAAAATACTTTTGTATTTAATAAATCTTTCTGATAGTTTTAATTTATAATTAAAAATTAATTGATTAATAATAAAAGTAATTACTAAAGCAAAATTAATAATTGTAAAAATAATAGCAATAATTGAACCAACATTTGAAATTATTTCAGGATGTTGAATCATTTTTTCAATCATTCCACCAAATGAATAAGAAAATAATGATAAACAATAAGATAAAATAAATGCTGCTAATAAATGTATACCTGTTCATTTTCAACCAGCTTCTTTTTTCATTACAACAATTGTAGCGACACAAGGAATATAGAATGTAAAGAATAATAAGTAACTAATTGAAGTTGCTATTGGAGCTTTAATGATTGAATTTGCACCAAATAAGAACTCATGAAATCCATTTTCTCCAGAAAATAAAATTTCTAAATTACTTGCTGCTAATTCTTTTGCAGGTGCAGCTGCTAATAATGAAACAGATAATCTTCAATCTTCACCTAATCCAATTGGATAAAATAAATATTTAAAAGGTATAGCAATATAATAAAGCAATGATTGTTCAATTGCATCTTCACTATTAATTAATCCTGTTTTAGGACTAATATATAATAAAAAGAAAATTATTAAGTTAACAATAAAAATAATTGTTAAAACCCTTTTTATGAAGTTTCAAACTTCAACACCCATTCCTTTTAGAATTACTAATATATGTGGTGCTCTTCATCTTGGTAATTCTGTCATAAAAAAATTATTTTGTTTTCTAAATAATGTATTAGAAAAGAAATAACCAACTAAAACAGCAACTAATCCTGAAAAAATTGTTAAGCTTAATGTGATTAATCAAACAAAATTATTATCGCCAATCATTCTTTGAACAATTCATTCGTAAACTACTAATCTAGCACTACAAGCAATTAGTGGTCCTATAAGAATTAAAATTACTCTTTCTTTTTTTGATTGACTATTTCTTGCCATCATAATTGCAGGAATATTACATCCTACACCAGTAAATAATGTAATGATACTTCTGCCTGATAGTCCAAATTTATCTAATGTTTTATCTAATAACACACTCATTCTAGCTAAAAATCCAGAATGTTCTAAAATTGTTATTAAGAAATACATAATCATAATATAAGGTAAAAACCCAATTACAGTAAATATACCACCTAATAAACCTTCACCAACAAACTTACCTAATCAGAAAGAGTTAGCAACATTAGATGCATTAATAGCTTCAAAAGCAGCTTCTTGTCCTTTTTCTAATAACCCTGTCCATTGTTCATTTATTCAACCACCAGCATATGATCCAAAAGTTACATAATAAACTGCTAAGACTACAATTATTAGCATAAAAATACCAAAAAATTTATTTAATAGCAATTTATCAAATTTATTGTCTCTTAATTCTTTTTTATTATTTTTAATAATTTGATTTTCATCAATAATTAAAAATTTATCACAAAGTTCATTAATAAACTCTATTCTAGTATTTCTTATAGATTCAGTGATTTCTTGTTGAGTTATTTCATTTTCTAAATATAATTCTTCAAAGTTAATATGAACATTATTATCG
>CAMWRJ010000080.1 GCA_947176635.1 uncultured Mycoplasmataceae bacterium | reverse complement strand
AAAGCATACAAAAAGTGTGTCCTTTCTTATCAGACACACTTAAATGACTCGTCCCGTAGATAACATTGAATATCAAACAAAAGCTTTGCAAATAGCAAAAGAAACTAAAAAGAGAATTGGTATTGATAAATGTAGTTATTTGTATAATTTGTCAAAATATAAGCCTAATTTAACTATTTCAGCTAAACCATTAGCTAAAATATTTAGAAAATTGAATATAGTCACAAATCCAGGATCTTCATTTATTAATTCAAAAAGATACAAAGAAAAGAAAAATACAAATTTTATTGCTGGAAATTTATTGACTAAAGAATTTATCAATAGTTCTAATTACAAAAAAATATTTAGTACAGATTTCACAATCATTAAACATAACAAATATGGCCACCTCCATATTTTATCTTCAATTAATGTAAAAAATTTTTATGTTCCTTATATAAAAATTAGTTATAAACAATCAAAAGAAAATGTTAAAGATATGATCAAAAAAATAGACAATATTGATATTTTACATTCAGACAATGGGGCTGAGTTTAAATCAAAAGATGTTATAAATTATTGTTTATTAAAAAATATTAGACAATCTTTTTCAAGTCCAGGATGTTCAGTTGAAAATAGATGAATTGAATATTTCTGAGGTAGATTAAAAATGGAATGTTTGAATCATATAAAAAATATTTCTGATTTATCTATTGAAAGAATACAAGATTATTTAAATGATTATGTTGATTATTGAAACAATAAGCGACCAATAAAAAAATTCGCTTACTCGACCCCATCAAGTTTAGCGAAATAAAAAAATATTTTTTATAGATATATAATCTATATTATAATACATTTAATGTGTCCGGAATAAGATATATAATTCATTTAATTTGTTTATTTTTGCTTTCAATATAATTTGTTGTATAAATAGTTTTTCATAATCTATGGCACGAGTTCAAAAAGTGTGTCTGCAGAAATGTAGGTACTTTTTGATCACATCCCCAATTTTGGATCATAATTTAAAAACACCAAATGAGTTGTGAATTTAACTCGCTTGGTGTTTTATTTGCTTACATATTATTTGTTAGTTGGAGGAGTACCTTCAGCATTTGATACTACAGCGTCTATTTTAACTAATGATTCATTGTAGTTTAATGTATCAACTGCAATAATTCTACCAGCTGGTAAAGTTTTAAAGTATTTGTTTAAAACTGTTGGGAATTCAGATGTTAAATTTAAATCTGTAACATAGATATTTAATTTAACAGTATTTTCTAATTTGTGTCCAACACTTTTAACAATAGCTTTTAAATTTTCAATACATTGTGCTAATTGAATATTAATATCTTGAGATACAATTTTACCTTTTTTAACAGGGAATTGTTCAGAGATGTTATTATAGTGAGAGAAAGCTACTGTTTGAGATGATAATGGATTAATGCATACAGCTTTTGTGTTGTTAGCTTCAATTACAATACCATGACGATCTTCTACTAATTGTGGAGGTGTACCATCACCGTGTGATACAACAACTTCAACTTGGATTTTTGCATCTTGTGGAAGTCCTGAAACAGCGTTAATTGCTAATGCTGGTAAATAGTTAACTGCTCTAGCAATACCTGAATCTGGGAAGAATGTTTTATATGTTGTTTTAATAGTTTCTAATTCTTTAATTTCAGTTGTATAAATGTTTACTTTAACGATGTCATCAAAAGGAACATCAATACTTTCAAGAATATATTTAACATTTGTTAAACATTGTTTTAATTGATCGCATACACAACCTTTAACTAAATTACCATTTTTATCAATTGGTAATTGTGCTGATAAATGGTTGTAGTGAGAGAAAGCTACAGTTTGTGTTGAATAATCATTTACTGGAGCATTATTAGTGTTTCTTGCTAATTTGATTAAATCTCCTGCTTGTGGAGCGTTAGGAATTGTACCTTCACCACAAGTTATAACAGCTTCAATTTGAATTGATGCATTTAATGGAATATCTTTAACAGCTAATAATGTTAATGCTGGTTTGTAATCATTAAAATATGTTTTTAATACATCGATTGCTTTATCAAAATCTTTTGTTGATTTTGTAAAAATTGTTAATCTTACTACATCATCTAATGTATGATTAATGTTTTCAACAATATCTTTAATGTTTTCAAAACATTGTTTAGCTTGTTCAATAAAATCTTCAGATACTAAATTGTTATTAGCATCTACTGGAAGTTGTGCAGATAAATTATTGTAATGTGAAAAAGCTACAGTTTGAGAAAATCCAAATAAATTTGTTGCCTTGCTACTTGGATTTCTAGCTAAAACTTCATTAAATTTCATTTATTGTCTCCTTATTTAATTTTTTTGAAATCTATAATTATTTTACTTTAAAAAATAAACAATAATTTATAAAAAAGAATAGATTGAAATTAAATATTACAAAATATAGTTTCAATAGGTATAAAAGTCACCAAAATGGGTTTAAAATTCCATTTTGGTGCTATTTTATAAATTATATTTAGTTATGTAAATCAGCATATTTTATAGGGAATAAAATGAATAAAGAGTTTTGATTAAAATCAGCAAACTCATTATTAATTTTGCAGACAATTGATAATAACCTTTTTGTTTTCTTTGATTCTATACTTATTTTTGCAAAATCTATTTTTGATATTTCACTGCTATTTATTTTTAATATTTTCTTTAAAATCTCTTTAACTTTTTCTAATTTATTATTACAAGAATTTCTAGATGAATTTTCTAATCCTGTATAAAATAATGTTTTGTTATCATTATTGCTAAATAAATTTTTGTGAACATCATAATCATTATTTGATTTTTGAATCATGTCATTGAATTTTTTATGAATTGTATAAAATGGTTGTTTTATTTCTCTTAAATCATTTAAATCAATAAGAGATGGATTAATTAATAAATGATATTCTTTCATTATTTATTCGAACATGTAGACTAAATCAAAATCAGATTTAATTTCTTCTTTTGTAATTTTTTGATCTTTTGATTGATAATTCTATCTATTTTTAATGAATCATAATTAAAAGAATCTGAAATTTTATTAGATTCTTTTAAAATTTTTTCTACAAAATCTTTTTGATTAATTATCATTATTTTTTTCATACTTATTATTTTATGTGATTTTTTCTTTTAAAAGTCTAAAAGTCAGAAATTGTCTA
>CAMWRJ010000079.1 GCA_947176635.1 uncultured Mycoplasmataceae bacterium | reverse complement strand
TTGAATAGTGAGATTAAAAAAGATTAATTATTTGAAATAATTACTTTAACACCTTTACCCATAGTAGGTGATACACTAATATTTTGAATATAAGCACCTTTTACAGTAGAAGGTTTTTTTGATTTTAATAATGAGATAACTGCTTCAATATTTTCAGAAATTTTACTTGTATCAGTTGAAACTTTACCAACACTAATATGAATGTTTCCATAAGAATCAGTACGGTATTCAGTTCTTCCTTTTTTGAATTCTTCAACTGTTTTTAATGAATCAGTTGTAACTGTACCAATTTTAGGGTTTGGCATTAATCCTCTAGGACCTAATAATTTACCATATTTTGCTAATGCGGGCATCATTTTTGGAGTTGTAATAATTAAATCAATTTTTGAAATCATTTTTTCAATATCTTGAATAATATCAGAACCACCAACAAAATCAGCACCAACTTTTTTAGCAGCATTTGCATCAACTGCATCATCAATTAATAAGATTCTTACATTTTTACCATTTCCATTTGGTAATGTAACAGAACCACGTAATTGTTGTTCAACTTTTGTTGTATCTAAATTTAATTTAACAGCTAAGTCGATTGAACCATCAAATTTTGTATATGATGTTTTTTTAGCTAATTCGATTGCTTCATTTAAAGGATATGCTTTATTTTTTTCAATTAATTGATTAATTTTTTTAAAGTTTTTTGAAATTTTAGCCATTATTTATTTTTTCCTTTTGAAGAAATTGGGTCTACACCTTCAATTACAATACCCATTTGTTTAGCTGTTCCTGCAATCATTTGTAAAACTGCTTCTTCATTATAAGCATTTGTATCTGGTAATTTATATTTAGCAATTTCTAATGCTTTTTCTTTAGAAATTGTTGCAACTTTTTGCTTAATTTGATCTTTAGCACCAGATTTAATACCAGCTGCTTCTTTTAATAAATTAGTAACTGGAGTAGTTTTAGTTACAAAATCAAATGATTTATCTTTATATGCTGTAATTACAGTTGGGATAACTTTACCCATTTGATCTTTTGTTTTATCGTTAAATTCTTTAGTAAATTCAACCATATTAATTCCAACAGATGCTAATGCTGGACCTGGTTTAGCTTGACCACCAATAAGGTTTAATTTAGCTATTCTTGTGATTTCTTTTTTTGCTTTAGGAGCCACACGCAATACCTAACTTTCTTTGAGATATTCGCTACGTGGTTAATAACGGTAGCACTTTACCTACCACATGCTAATAAAGTTTGTTAATATTAAGTGCAATATTTAACTATATTATTTTACAACAATATTGCAATTTTTTTAAAAAAATCTAAACTGTATTTAAGTAAATAAATACAATCTAGATTAATAATTATTAACAATATTGAAGTGTTTTTAGAATTTGATTAATAACTTCATATTCATTTGATAATCAATCATATTCTTTAATTCTAAAAATTTTATAACCTCTATTTTCTAAAAAATATTGACGATCAATATCTTCTAATACTTTTTTATATCCACTATGATATTTGATACCATCTACTTCAATTCCTAAAATAACTTTTTTCTGTTTTAAATCAAAAATAACTTGATCGATTCTTTTTGAACCTACTTTAAATTGAGTTAAAATTGTGTATCTATTTTTATCAATATGTTCAGCTAATTTATAATAAACATCTTGTTCAAAATTTGAATCAAATTCTAAAGGTTGATTAATTCAATTTTGAGTTAAGTCTTGTGTTTCATTTTCTGTTTTAATGTTGTCCATTGATAAAATAAATTGTTTAAAAATTTCAGTGTTTGGATTATTAGTTAAATTTGTAATTTCATGACCATAGAAAGATTTAAAAACAATCATTTTTTCTTTTGCTCTAGTTAATGCAACATTTAATCTATTAGGACCATTATCTTGCATTAAAGGACCAAAATTTTGAATAAATTTATTTTCTTTATTTTTTGCATATGTACAAGAAAAAATTACAAAATCTGCTTCATCACCTTGAACATTTTCTATATTTCTAAATTTTAATAATTGGTTTTCATAAGCAAATCTTAAATATTCATGCTTAATTGCTAATTGAGATGCAAATCTATTTTCTAATTCATCTTTTTGACTTTGGTTGAATGTAACTAATAAATAACTTACTGAATTTAAATATTCTTGATTTGTATAATTTTTTTCTAAATAATCTAAAATGCTATCTATTTCAACAGAATTTCTTTTATCATCTCAAATTCCCTTTACATTATAAACTTCAATTCAATCTTCAAAATTACCATTAATTGTTGCAGTTTCTAATTCGTTATTATAAATAAATTCATTACTAAATTTAATTAAGTTGGCATTTTTAGAACGATAATGATTTTTTAAATTGAATTCATGTCATAATGATTCTTTTGCTTTATCTAATAATGAATTTGCAACAAAATCTTCATCTTCAAATTCATCATCACTATAACTTAATTTTGTACTAAAGAAATTAGTTGGTTTTAATTGCTTATCATCTCCAGCAACACAAACATTTTGACATCTAAAAATAGAAGGAATACTATTTTCTACAAACATTTGTGAAGCTTCATCAAAAATACCATAATCAAAAATATTTTCTTCATTTGGTAAATTTATACTAACTTCATTTGGTGACATAATTCATATTGGAAATAATATTTTTAATGCACGATAATTTGTTTTTATAAAGTTAGCAACAGAAGGAAAAATTTTTCTTGTTGAAATTTTAAAAATATTTTTAATTTGTTTTGTTAATTCAAGATCAAATTTATTATTTTGATAAATATTTATAATATTTCTTAATTTATTAACATATCATTTTAAAATTTGATCGCAATTATTTTTTGCATTTCTGTTTGAATCTTGTTCATATAATTTAATTTTTTTATTAATTTCTGTTGAGTATCTAAAATCATATTTAGCAACAACATTATTAACTTTCAAGAAATTAAAATAATCATTTAATTCATTTATTGTAATTTGTTCAAATTCAGATAACATCTTTTGAATTTTTTCAATTACATATTTACTAATTTCAGTTGTTGATTGGTATAAATGTTCCATTATTTTTAATACTGATTCATCAAAAATTTCTCAATCTTTTTTAATTTTATGACTAAATAAACTACCTTTTTTAATTCCACTAGTATTTAAATAATGATTTAATGTGAAGTCTTTATATTTATCTTTTGTAATTGAATAAATAGATTTAAAT
>CAMWRJ010000078.1 GCA_947176635.1 uncultured Mycoplasmataceae bacterium | reverse complement strand
CTTCAAAACAATTTCAAATAAATCTAATATTATTTTCATTTAAAAAACTTATTGTTTTTTTATTAACTATTTTTTTTAAAATCAAATTCATCAAAAAATTAACTTCTGATTTTGATCTTTTTCAATTTTCTAAACTAAAAGCATACATTGAAACTGATTGAATATTATATTTAATACATCATAAAAGTACATCTTTAATTTTATCAGCACCAATTTTATGACCATATGTTCTTAATTTATTTTGTTTTTTGGCTCATCTACCATTTCCGTCCATGATGAAACCAATATGTCTTAAATTATTCATAACAATTAAATTTTCATTATTTCTTTTTCTTTGTTAAGAAATAATTCTTCAATACTAGCATTAATTTTTTTTGTTAATGCATCTAATTCATTTTGAAAATGTTTTTTATCATCATCAACAACATTTTCTTCTTTTTTAAATAAATCTTGCATTTCTTGTCTAATTAATCTAATTTTTACTTTTGTTTGTTCTGTAATTTCTTTAGCTTTTTTTACTAAATTTTTTCTGCTTTCTTCTGTAGGAGCAGGAAAATTAATTCTAATTAAATCAGCATCTACTTGAGGATTAACACCTAAATTAGCCATATTGATTGCTGCAGCAATATCTTTTAATGTTGATTTATCATAAGGTTTGATAACAATTGATCTAGGTTCTGGAATATTAATATTTGCAATTTGATTAATTGGCATCATTTCACCATAAGCTTCAACTTTTACTCCATCAAGAAAGCTTGGTGATGCACGACCTGTTTGTAATTTATTAAATTCTGAATTAGTTCAAATTAAAACTTTATCTTTTTGTTCATTGTATAATTGTTCATATTTTTTTCAATCAAACATATATTTTCTCCTTATTAATTATTTTGAAATAATTGTTGTTAAACATTTATTATTTAATGCATCAATAATACTATTATCTTTATCAATATTAAAAACAATAATTTTAATATTATTTTCTTCACAAATTGTTAATGCTGTTTTATCCATTATTTCTAAATTCATATTTAATATATCACAATATGTTAATTTATCAAATCTTTTAGCATTAATGAATTTATTTGGATCTTTATCATAAACACCATCAACACCATTTTTACCCATTAAAATAAAATCAGCATTTAATTGTGCTGCCCTTAAAGCAATTCCACTATCCGTTGAAAAATAAGAATTACCTGTACCTGAAGCTAAAATACATACATATTCTGATGACAATGCATCAATAACTTTTTTAGGAGTATAAGTTTCACAAATCGATTCAGTAGGAATAGAGTTAAAAACTTTGACTCTAAAATCATCTTTTTTTAAAACGCTTTCTAATAATACAGCATTAATTGTTGTAGCTAACATTCCCATGTTATCTGCATCATTTCTAGAAATATCAAATTGTTTAGCATACATTCCTCTAAAAATGTTGCCTCCACCAATGATAATAACAATATTATAATTTTTTTGTAATAATTTAATTTGTTTAACTAAATTATTAATTTGATCAACATCAAAAATTCCATTTTTTCCTTTTAAAGAACCACCTGAAATTTTAATAATTATTGTCTTTTTTTTCTCCATACACAAATCTCCATTCCTACTCTATAAAAAAATGAAAAAATAGTTAGGTGACCAACTAATTTTTCATTTGTTGTGCTACTTCATCAACAAAATTGCTAACTTTTTTTTCAATTCCATCACCTAAAATTACATTTTCCATTCTAACTGCTTTAACTTTATTATTAGCTAAGTATTGTTCAACAGTAATTGATGGTTCAGTTACTAGTTTTTGACCTAATAAACAAATTTCATCAAGTGATTTTTTAATTTTTCCTTCAATAATTGCATCTTTACGTGCTAATTTTTGATCTTTTTCTTTACCTGCTGGTAACGCTTCCATTTCTTGAATATATTGTTCTTCTAAGAATTTTCTTTCTTTATTTAATCATTCTGCATCAACACTTGTTTTATCTAAATATTTTGGACCCATTGCAGCAATATGCATACAAACATTTTTTAAAACTTGTTCATCACATTTTCCATCTACTAAGATAGCAGTTGCAATTCTATTGTTCATGTGAGTGTAGCTTCCAACTGATTGGTTTGCATTAGCTTCTAATAAATAAACTCTTCTTGTAACAATTTTTTCACCAATTGTAGCTGTTAAATCTTGTCCAATTTCATTAACTAATTTATTATTAATTTTTAATTGATCAACATTTGTGATTTTTGTATCTAATACAGCTTTTGCAACTTGGTTTGCATAATTTATAAATTTATCATTTTTTGCAACGAAATCAGTTTGACAATTAACTTCAACAATAGCAACTTTATTTTTATCATTTGAAGCAATTACCAATCCTTCAGCAGCAACAGCACTTGCTTTTTTAGCAGCTTTTACAGCTCCATTTTTTCTTAATCATTCTACAGCTTCATCAATGTTATCATTTGTTTCATTTAAAGCTTTAATACAATCGCTCATTCCAGCATCTGTAATTCTACGTAATTCTTTTACTAATTCAGATTTAGTCATATATTTTGTATCTCCAATTAACTTTGAAATTTAATTTTGATAGCTTCCAAGCATAAATTATCTACTATTTGAGTGTCTTGGAAAATATTGTCTGCTTTATTTATAACAAAATTTTTAAAATAATTACCAGTTAAATATATATTTTTATCTATATTAAATGTTTGTTTGTTAATTTCAATCAAACCTTTAATTTTATTTTGATATCCTAAATTTATTGCTTTTTCAGTGTTAAAGTAATTAAATTTTTCAGAAAAATATATTTTTATATCTTTTAATATTTTCTTAATAGATTTGATTTCCATATCAAATCCTGATAAAATTTCTACTGATTCCAAACAATTGTTTTTGAAAACCAATAATGTTAAGCAAGTTCCAGACGACAAAATTATTGCATCTTTCATATTTTGTTTTTTAACTCAATAACAATAACTAATTAAATCAATTCCTAAATCATTTAATTTAAATTCATTACTAATTTCAATATCATTTAAAAAATCAGAATTTGAAATTAAATAAATATTTTTAAATTTAGACAAAATTTTAGAATATTTTAAGTTATTACAAGCAATATAACAATAAAATTGTTTTTTTAATTTTTTAATTAATGAAATTGTTTTTTTAACTGGTTCAATAATTATTTTATTATTTTTTAATATTTTTATATTGGTATACCCAATATCAAT
>CAMWRJ010000077.1 GCA_947176635.1 uncultured Mycoplasmataceae bacterium | reverse complement strand
ATATTGCTATTTTTAGTTATAAACACTGAATAAAAATTTTCATATACATCACTTAAATTATTAATCGTGTCCATAAAAATATTTAAGATATTTTGATTTTTAATTAAATTTAAAACATTAGTATCATTAATTGTTGTTTTTAAACCTGTAATTGAATCTGGTAAATTTAAACTAGTATTGTCATTTTTTATTTTAGTTCATCCGTCAACAAAAGAATTATTAGAATTGAATTCAGTTTTTGGAGTAGATGATCCAATAGAAACTTTAGCAATTTTAGTTTTAGAATTCATTTCAAAATCAACAACATCAGCTTGTGAACTTGTATTTCCTGTTTGATTATATGTTAAATTAGAATTAGTTGATTTAAAAATTTCTAAATAAGGATTAGCAGTTGAAGAACAAGAAGTTAAAGTAATTGTAGGTACTAAAATTACACTTAATGCTCCTACTGATAATAAAGAAATTAATAGTTTAGATTTTTTAAATTTCATTTTACATTCTCCTAATCATTTGAATGATCATCATATCTACCAGTTCTTTTATCAAAATTTAATTTGATAATACCAGTTTCACCATTTCTATTTTTTGCAATAACTAAATCTACAACTAAATTAGAAGCAAATTTAACATTAGAATTATTTGTTGAACTTTGATCAATTTGTGTACGATCATAATCTAAAAACATAACTACATCTGCATCTTGTTCAATTGCACCAGATTCACGCAAATCTGATAGTTTTGGTTTTCTATCTTCAGCACTTCTTTGCTCTATATTTCTTGATAATTGAGCAACTGCTATTACTGGCACTTTTAATTCTTTTGCAATCATTTTTAAAGTTCTAGAGATTTTAGCTACTTCTTGATTTCTATTAGAGTGTCTATCATTTGAATTGATTAATTGTAAATAATCAATAATAACTAATCCGATTTCTTTTGTTTTTTTCAAATCTCTTAAACCAGCTTGTATATCTAAAATTGTTGAATCCATTTTTTCATCAATTTTAATATCTAATGTTTTAAAATCATTTAATTGTTTATTTCATGAATAAACTTGTGCATTATCTAATTTGTTTTCTTGAAAATCACGATAATTTATTCTAGTACTTGAAGATACTAATCTTTGTAATAATTGATCAGCACTCATCTCTAATGAATAAATAACTACGCTTTTTGAATTTGTTTTTGCTGCATTATAAGCAAAATTTATAGCAAGGGCAGTTTTACCAATACTTGGACGAGCTGCTAAAATAATTAATTCTCCTGGTTGGAAACCATTTAAAACTTTATTTAATGATTTAAACCCAGTATCAACACCAGTTAATTTACCGCGATTATTTTTTATTATTTCTTGTTTTTGAATGAAATCATCAACAAATTCAGAAATATCTTTTAAATCTGATGTTACTCTTGAATTGATAATATCTAAAAATTCAGTTTGTGTATTTTCTAAATATTCTTCTAATTCATCAATCTTAACATCTGATTCAATTTTTTCTATATGTGTATTATAAAAATTTTTTAATTTATTAATAATAGATGCTTTTGTTAAATATGAAATATATGTATCAATATTTTCTATATAAACAACTTCTAATAAAATTTCATCTAATCTTTGTAATAAAGCAATCTTATTTGTATAGGGTCCATTGCTAATATTTGTTCTTAAAATATTTTCATCAATGTCACCATTTTGATTTATTACATCATTCATAATAATGAATAATTCTCTATTAATAGAATTTAAAAAATCTTTATGTTTAAGTTTAATTGGAATAATGTGTCTAACATCTTTATTATGTAAATAATTACCTAAGATGCTTTTCTCAACATCCATTGTGGCAAGTTCATCTTTTGAAAATAATTCCATATTTATTTAGCTAAAACATTAACTTTTAAATCAGCCACAATATCTTTATACAAAGCAATTTTAATAATATAATTACCAAGCATTAATTTGTGAGATTCAGTGAACATAAATTTATCAATTAGTTTTTCATTTTTATTAACAAGTTCTAAGATTTGTTTATTATTAATAGAACCAAATGGTTTACCATTATTAACAGTTAAATAAAATTTATATTCATTTGCTTCTAATTGATTTTTTAATAATGTAAATTGTTCTCTATTTAAATTATCTTGATTTTTAATGTCATCTAAATTTTTATTTAATTGATCCATATTTTTATCTGATGTTGATACTGCTAATTTTTTAGGGAATAAAAAATTTTTAGCATAACCATCACTTACTTCAACAATTTCATTTTTTTTGCCTAATTTAGCAACATCTTTAATTAAAATTACTTTCATTTTATTCTCCTTTTTCTAAAGAATAAAAAATAAATTATTCTTTAATAAATGGTAATAAAGCAACAATTCTTGCTCTTTTAATTGCATTAGAAACTCTTCTTTGATGTTTTGTACAAGTCCCTGTTGTTCTTTTAGGGATAATTTTACAAATTGAGTTAATGAATTTTTCTAAAGTTTTTGTATCTTTGTAATCAACTTGTTCAATTCCAGCTGCACAAAAATAACAAACTTTTTTTCTTGGTTTACGTTTCATATTATTTTGAATATTTACTGACATAATTAACTCCTTATTTAATTACTACCTCAATCAATTAAAATATCATTATCATCTTCTAAATCATCTGTTGATGATGAATTTAAAATATTATTTACATCATAAATTGGTGCATTTTCATTAATGTTATTATTAATTACATTTGAATTATTAATTGATTGTGGTCCAAAATTATTTTGAATAAAGTTATTTTCAGAATTAGTTTGACTTTTTTTAATAGTTCCATAAGCTTTAATAGAATCTACTGTAATTTCAGTTATATAAACTTTTTTATTTTCTGCATTAAGATAAGATCTTGTAATTAATCTTCCATCAATTGCAACTAATTGCCCTTTAATTAAATTACTATTAATGTATTTTGCTGTTGTGTTTCAAGCAACACAATTAAAAAAATAAGTTTCTTCAAAGTTTTTAAAATCATTGACACCAATTGAAAAACTTGATTGCTCAACACCGTTTCTAGTAATTCTTTGAACAGGATCTTTTGCTAAGTATCCTATTAAAACTACTTTATTCATATGTTAAAATTCCTTTATTATTTATTAATTTTTTTGTCTTTAAAATCAACTGAATTTTTTAATTCTTCTTGTCTTTTTTTAAAGTTAATTGCAACTTTTTTGTTTCTTGCAACTTTTTTAGCATTTACAGATGCTTTATATC
>CAMWRJ010000076.1 GCA_947176635.1 uncultured Mycoplasmataceae bacterium | reverse complement strand
ATTTTAATTGAATCTGTTGTTTTATCAAATTTAATTGTATATTCTTCATGTTTATGAATTTCACTTTTAATAATTAATTCAGCTAATTTGTTTTCAATGAATTTTTGAATTCATCTTTTTAATGGTCTAGCTCCATATTGTCTATCATATCCTCTTGCAGCTGCTACATCAACAACAGAAGAATCAAATTTAATTTTATAATTGTTATCTAACATTCTAATAGATAATTCATCTAACAATTTTTTTGTAATTTCTTTAATTGTTTGTTCATCTAATGGATTAAATCAAATAATTTCATCAATTCTGTTTAATAATTCAGGTTTTAAATAAACTTTTAATGTTTCTTCAGCTTTTTTTAAATTGTTTTCTAAAATCTCTTCAGCACCGATATTAGAAGTTAAAATAATTATAGTATTTTTGAAGTTAATTAATTTACCTTGACTGTCTTTTAATTGGCCTTCATCTAGAATTTGTAATAATAAATTTAATACATCTGAATGAGCTTTTTCAATTTCATCAAATAATACTACTGAATAAGGTTTTCTACGAACAGCTTCAGTTAATAAACCTGCTTGGTCATATCCAACATATCCTGGAGGAGCTCCAATTAATTTAGAAACTGAATGTTTTTCCATATATTCACTCATATCAAATCTAATTAAATTTTTAGTTGAATCAAATAATGAATTTGTTAATACTTTTGATACTTCAGTTTTACCAACACCAGTTGGTCCTAAGAATAAGAATGAACCAATTGGTTTATTTGGATCGTTAATACCCGCTCTTCCTCTTAAAACAGCGCTTGCAACTAATGAAACTGCTTCATTTTGTCCTTTAACATCTTTTAATAATTCATCTTTTAAGTGAATCAATTTATCTTTTTCAGATTCAACAATTTTAGATAATGGAATTCCTGTAGATTTAGAAATAACTTCTCCAATTTCTTTTTCAGTAACAACATCAGTAATTAATTTGTTACCTTCTTTTTTAATTTTTTCTTCTAATAATTTTTTTTGTTTTTCTAATTCAGGAATTTTTACATACAATAATGCTGATGCTTGAGCATATTCGCCTAATGCTTGATATCTTTCAACATTATTTCTTGCTTGATCAATTTCTGATTTAATTTTTACAATTTCTTCATTTTCAGATTTTTCTTTTTGTCATTGACTAGTTAATTCTTTATCTTTTTCTTGTAATGAACTTAATTCTTGTTCTACTTCTAATAATCTTGTTTTCGCTTTTTCAGAATTTTCTTTTGATAAAGCAATTTTTTCAGTTTCTAAGTGAACAATTGTTCTTTTGATTTGATCTAATTCTTCTGGCATTGAATGCATTTCTATTTGAATTCTTGCACATGCTTCATCAATTAAATCAATAGCTTTATCTGGTAAATATCTATCAGTAATATATCTTTCACTTAATTCTACAGCAGTCACTAATGCTGAATCAGTAATTTTTACTCCATGGAATACTTCTCATTTTTCTTTTAGCCCTCTCATAATTGTTAATGCTTCTTGTTTACTAGGTTCATCAACAATTATCTTACTCATTCTACGTTCTAATGCTGGATCTTTTTCAATATTTTCACGATATTCTTTTAAAGTTGTAGCACCAATTAATTTAATTTCTCCTCTTGCCATCATTGGCTTTAAGATGTTTGCTGCATCCATAGAACCTTGTGTTCTTCCCATTCCAACAAGTTGGTGAATTTCATCAATAAATAAAATTATCTTTCCATTTGATTTCTTAACTTCATTTATAATTGATTGCATACGTTGTTCAAATTCACCTTGATAAGAAGCACCTGATATTAATGATGTTAATGATAATTCTCAAATTTCTTTATCTTTTAATGAATCAGGAACATCTTTATTAACAATTCTTTGTGCTAAACCTTCAACTATAGCGGTTTTACCAACTCCAGGTTCACCAATTAATACTGGATTGTTTTTATTTTTACGGTTTAGAATTTCAATAACTTTTCTTATTTCGTCTTCTCTACCAATAATTGGGTCAACTTTGTTATTGATTATTTCCTCATTCAAATTACGTGCATATGTACTTAATTTGTTTGTTTGTTTCATTTCCATAATTTGTTGGCTCCTTTATAAAAATATTTTTCTTTCTTAATAATTTAATTTTAGCATAATAATATAAAAATTAGCACTCTTTATTAACAAGTGCTAATTAATTTATAATATTAAAGAATAATTAGATATAAATTAAATTATTTATCATATTTCTTTATACTTAGATTTTAATATGATGAATGATTTAATTTAAAGTAAATAGTTTATCCTTTTGGAGCGTCCTATTTATGGTAAATAATACACAAATAATAAAAAAGTGTCACTACACACAAAACAGAATTGTTGCTGCTCCATCTCTGGCCTGACAAGGTTCACCCCGATAATGTTGTAATGACAATATAATTATAACACTTTATCAATTTCTATATAATTGTTTTTAGCTATCTCAGTAAGATAGAAAACTAATGTATCTACACTATCTTTATCTAATTTATAAAATTTAGTATAGTATTTTTTTAAATCATTTAGATTTTTTGAACTAACAATAAAAATAGGTCTTTTAGATTTTAATCTTTCCTTTAATAAATAAATTAATTTATCAACAGAGGTAATTGTTTGTTTTTCTGTACCTAAATCATCAATGAATAAATAATCAACATTTAATAAAATTTCTACATAATCACTAATGTTCGTTCAATTAGATGATGAAACTGCTTCATAAATTTTAGAGCAAAAAACTTTTGCATTAATGTAAGCAATTTTTTTATCTTTATGAAAAGTAAAAAAATTTTTTAATAAATAGAATCCTGTATAACTTTTTCCGCTTTGAAGATCACCAAATAAAAAACAATTTTCTGGAATATCTGCTTTTACGTTTTTACTGATATATTTTAAAAATTTATTTCTTTTATTTGTTTCCAAATAATTGAATTGATCATTATTAATAATTTGAATAAAATCATCATTATGTAAATAATCACAAATTACTAAATTATTTTTTATTGTATTTTTGTCTTTTTGTTTTTGACAGTTAATATGAATTATATTAATTTTATTTTCGTCATCTCTGATAAATTTAAAATGATTAACATCACAATAATCAGTATTTTGATTATGTTTGATTTCATTTGCACGATAATTAATTAAATCAAAGAAAAATTTATCAATTTCTTCTTCAGTAAATTTTAATTCTTTTATAATATCTAATTCTTTATTTAATTCTTGTACAATAT
>CAMWRJ010000075.1 GCA_947176635.1 uncultured Mycoplasmataceae bacterium | reverse complement strand
ACTCTATGAATATTAGAATTAGAAATTTGTGAACTTAAAATAACATTTTTAAGTTTTAAACCAACATCTCCATTGTAATTAACTTCTAATAAATTATCACGTGTAATTTCATTAATTTGAACTTGAATAGTTAAAACATCATTTGGATGTAAATTAAAAGTTTGATTTAAAAATTTAAAATCTTTTGTTGAATTTGAACTATTTTTAATTTGTAAACATAATTCAGCAGTAACACTACCATTTTTTGCTAATTGTGAAATTTTTACAGATGCAAAATTATTATAATTTTCAATTTGGAATGAAGGAATATTTCAGCTTCTAAAATTATTAAAGAATGATTCTTTAATGAAATATTCTAAATCTGTTTTTAAATTAGATTCTTGTTGTCCATTAACAGCTAAAGTATAAGGAATTGCGCTATCACCATTGTTTAAATAATTTTGTACAACTTCAGAATCTGATGTGTATTTGCTAGTTTGAACAGGCTCTATGTTTCTTTCTTTAGCGTCTACTAAATTCATTGCATAAATAGAATTGAAATTATTATTATATGCATTTGAATCAACCAAATCATTATTTAATAATGGAATAGAATTATTATTATCAACTAAATTAGTAATTGATGCAGAATATTTTTTGATATTTAAAGTATTATTATCATCTAAATTTAAACCAACTAAGATTGTAAAAAATAAAGCATTATCTTTACGTATAATTTTATTTTCTTCTAATCTTACTTCATTATTAGTTGGTACATTAATTTTTAAAGCTATACAAATTCTTTTTAATAATTTTTCTAGATTAGAATTAGTTGTAGATAATTTTTCAATTAATTCTTCACTAGTATTAATTCCTGTAAAATCTTTTACGTTTTCAAAAGTTGTTGTTCAATCAGCATTTAGATTTCTATTAACATTAGTTGATGAACAACTTGACAATAATGCCGCAGTTGGTATTATTGGAGTCAACAATGAAGTTGAAACAATTAAAGCTTTTTGTCATTTCTTCATTTTTACACCTCAACATTCAAAATATAAAAAGTTATATAATTATAACAATTTACAAAAATAATAAAACATTTTTTTATTCAATATAACCATTATTTTATTACTTTTAGTAATAATAAAAAAATAATTACCTGTTTTAGCAGATAATTATTGTTAATATATTTTTTAAGAATGTATTATAGAAGTCTGTTGAATCATTCAATAACGTATGCTTCATTGATGTCTTCTGGTAATTCTTTTCTTTCTGGTAATCTTTTTAATACAACTGTTTTTTCAGCTGATTTATCAACTACTAAGAAATCTACTGGTTGTCTTAATGTATCTTTAACTGATGGATGGTTTAATGATTTAGGAGCAACACTAATTTTGTCTTCTAATTGAAGAATGTAAGATGGAATATTAACTTTTTTACCATTTACTAAAATGTGTCCATGTGAAACTAATTGTCTTGCTGCACGTCTTGTTGGAGCAAAACCAGCTTTATAAACTACTGAATCTAATCTTGATTCTAAAACTTGTAATAAGTTTAAAGTTGTAGCACCTTTACGTTTTTTAGCAATGATGAATAATCTTCTAAATTGTCTATCATTCATTCCATATAAGAACATTAATTTTTGTTTTTCTTGTAATTGTTGTCCATAGTTAGATAATTTAACTTTTTTAGCACCATGTTGACCAGGTTTTGTAGTTCTTGCTTTACCTTTAGTAAATTCTTTTTCGTTTTCTAATAATGAAAAACCTAATCTTCTAGATTTTTTAAAAATACTTTTTGTGTATCTCATAATTTTTCCTTTGCAATAAATTTTTACTGCACACGACATATTATCCTATTTTTATAATTCTGCATTAAATGTTTCAAAAATATCAGCTTATTTACTCCATACACAGATAGCTGCAAAATATTTAAAAATATACAATATAGCTGAGTGCTCTTTTAATTATATAAAATAAAGTTAATATTTTGTCATTAATATACTATTTTTTTATTTATCAACGATAAATATGACGTCTATATTTGTTTAATGGAGAAAATAATAATGATTTTTTATATTGAATTAAATAAGTTATTAAATAATATCCAAAAATTATAATACTTGCTACACATAATGGCATTGTTCAAGCATCATACATTGGTAAAGCAATTGAATATTGTTGAGTAATACCAAATGCTACAATTGCAATAATAACAATTGCTTGCACTAATGAAATTAATAATGCTTGTCATCAAGTTACAGTATTTTTTCTTAGAATAATTTTAGCATTATTAAAAATTAAACCACATGAATAAAGTGTAGTTCAAGTTACCATAAAATAATATGTGTTACATGAATTTACACTAAACATTTTATTCACTGAATCAACTTTTGCATTTTGTAAATAAAAAGCAAAGAATCTTTTTAGTTCTGAATTTAAATGTGGTAAATTTTTCACTAATTCTTTTGCAAAAGTATTAATTGCTTCAGTTCTAGTATTTGGATCAATAAATTTATCTTTATAATCTACTAACATTTTAGCTACAGTATTTACCATTCAATCAGGTAGTTCATTATTAAATTTTTTAATAGCATCAAAAACAGTTTTTTGATCTATTCCTTCTAATTTTTGTATAAATGATTCTTTTTTTAATAGTGATTCAAGTAAAGTAACAATGTTAATATCATCAATATTAAATTGTTCTAGTGAAATACTTGGATCATTATTAGCTAAATAAATTTCTGCTAATTTAGGAATTAAATAATAAACACCAATACTAAAAATAAGTTCAAACACAAACACAAAACTAAAAATAATAACAACTAATTTATTGAATTGATTTGAGTAAAAAATGTTTTGTTCATAAAAACCATAAAACAAAACTGCATCTGCAATTCCATAACCTAAAAATGGTAATAAATACAACAAGTTATATCAAATCACCCTACTTAATTGATAACTAATTGGTACTATTCCTTCAATTGAATCAGTAACAATTAATCCTAAACAAATTAAAGCAATTGCTTTAAAGATTTGAATAGTGACAATGATTAATAATTGTTTATATGAATTTTTAAATACTCTATGAATTGTAGTTCAAAAATAATTATGAAATCTAAAACTGATTTTTAATCTATATCTTAAATATAAACAAAGAATACCAAAAGTAATTAATGAAGATAAACTAATTCCAAATCCACATCAAAAACCAGTGTAATTAGATTTAATTACTAAACTAAATAAAGCACATAATCCAATTAATAACATCATGTATAAAATTAAAACTAAATTAGATACTCATCATGATTTATAT
>CAMWRJ010000074.1 GCA_947176635.1 uncultured Mycoplasmataceae bacterium | reverse complement strand
GTTATGAACAATGTAAATAATAGAAAAATAGGGGGGGGTCTCTTATCTGAAAATAAGAGATCTTCTTCTAAAAATAACTACAATTTAAATTCGTTAGATGTCTCTCAAGAGATTTTAGATAGAAAATCTCATTGTGATGAATTAATTAATATTTTAAATTATGAAGACAAAATAAAAATAGCAAAAACAAGAATTAAAGAGTTTTTGCTATTTTGTAATACTAAATTCCAAAATTTAAAAACTCCTGAGCATCAAAGAGAAATTATTATTTCTTTCTCTGGTGGAAAAGACTCGACTGTATTATTAGATTTAGTAATCAAAGTCTTTCAAGAAATGTTAGATCAAAAACAAATTGAAATGATGTATTTAGTACCATCATATGCTTTTGAAATAACATTCCCTGAAACATTTTCTTTCATCAAATCTATAAAAGAAAATTATCAACAAAATTTTATTAAAGAAATTTATTTTGCAAAACCAAAATATGCTTGAAACATTATTTTAAAAGAATATGGTTATCCTATTTATTCAAAGCAAATATCAGTAATAATTAACAGAATAACCAATGTTAAAAGTAAAAATGGTTTAACTAAATGGATTTTTGGGATAAACACAACTAGGTTTAAATTATCTAAAAAAAGATTATTTTTATTAGATAAAAGAATGAGAGATTGATCAAATTATGATTTTGAAAATAAAGAATACTTTGGTCCTACACTAAATGAAAAATATTATTTTTATAGTGAAAAATGTTGCAACTATATAAAAGGTGGATTAAAACATATAAAAAAACCTTCGTTTGTTGGAACAATGGCTAGTGAAAGTCAATTAAGAAAACAATCTTGAATAAACTATGGTTGTAATGTTATTACTAAAAATCATGAGTTAAGCCGACCACTTTCAATTTTTAATTCTTCTGATATATGAAGATATATATTTGAAAATAAAATTAGATTTAATCCTAAATATGGGGATTTTTCAAAACATTTAAATGAAATTAAAAATATTTGTCAAACTTGTTCTTCACGACAAAAAAATAAAAAAATTCTAGAAACAATTCAAGAAAACATGAAATATTCAAGACTAGGTTGTATATCATGTCCTTATGGTTCTCATTTAGAAGATAAAGATAGAAGAAATAGATTTGAAACATTACTACTAGAATCAGAAATGTTATATAAAGCACAAGTTATCGATAATGGAATGTACAAAATTTTAATTGATATGGATATTAATATTAATGATTATCAATATTATGAAGGTAGTTCTACTAATCAACAAAACTATGAATACCATCAAAAAATGTATAAAAAATTAAAAGAAATTAGAGAAAAAGAAATTCATAAATGATATGAAAATTTTGATGAAAATTTAGCTGAAATAATTACACAAATTGAAAATTATAAAAATTATAAAAAGATTGATTTAAAAAAGAAAAAATATTTAGCATCTGAATGAAATTATGAAGATGATGAATTAGAAAAAATATATGAAAATTTTGATTTAAAAATAGGTAAAGAAAAGTTTAAGGAAATTATTTATAAAAAAAGAATGGAGAAAATCAATGGAAAGAAAGATGAGTAAAAAGTATATAGAACTAAAAAATGAATGTTCTAATAAAGCTTTTTGTATAGAAGCAGCATTAAGTGAATATATTGATAATTCAATCCAATCAATTTTAGATGATTATAGTGATAAATACAATTTAGAAGAAGATGTAATGGTAATTCTAGAAACTAATGAAGAAAGAAATACATATAACATCATTGAAGAATTAAAAAAATATAATTTAACAATTGAAATCAAAGCTGATTTTGAAAATTTAGATAATGGTCCAAATTCAAAATTACAAACATTGTGAATTAAAGATAATGCATGTGGTATTAAACATGATAGATTAATTGAATGTATGGAAATGAACAAAACATTAACTAGAGAAAAAAGAAGAAATAAAGATTCAATGAATGTTTATGGTGTTGGTATGAAAAATGCTTCTTTTTTTCTTGGTAATAACACAATTATATATTCAAAAACAAGAGATGAAAATTTCGTTTCTATTGGTAATTATAATGCTCCTTTTGATCAAAAAGATGCAAGAATGAAAGATGATGTTTTAATGACTGTACAAAAAAGTTATAATGAAAATTATTTATATGAATTAAAACAATCTGGAACAATAATTAAAGTTCAAAATGTAGATAGTAAATATTTTAATAAATTTGTAAATTCACAAAATAATAGTTTAAATAACATCATTAAAACATTAGGAATGAAATATTTTAATTACATAAAATATGGAATACTAAAAATAAACTTTAAAACTCCTAATGGAGAAAAGGGTGTAATTGCTAATTCAATGATTGAATATGATGAAAATAATGAAAAAGATGCAATTAATCCTTTTGTAATCGAAAAATTTTATAGAAAAAACGAAAAGAAAATTCAAGAAAAAACACCAGAAGATTTTCAATCAAAATTAAAAGAAAAATTAATTGAAATTTGCAATAATCCTGATCCAAAATATAATTTTATTAGAGATTTATATAATAACAATTTAGAATTTAAAGAAATTTTTGATGATATTAATAAACCAATAGTTTTTAAAATGAATTGTAAAATTAGAAATCAAAAAATTAATGAATCTTTCCCAATTACTATATGTATTTTAAACAAACCTGAACAAAAATTTTCTAATGCAAATGTTTTAGCACAATGAAGATATATCAATTTAGCTTGTTTTGAATCATCTTCAAACGAAGTAATTAAACAATTTCAAATTAATACTAATTGAACAAATGAACAAGTGTCAGGTAAATGAAGTTTTATTGAATTTAATTTAAAAGATTTGCCAATGAATAAAAACTTTGAGTGTTTCAAAGTAGATCAAAACAAAACAAGTTTTATAGATGTTAGTAATAGTGAATGTTTGTATGAGAGAAATGATATTATTAAATCATTAAAACAAATTAAACAAGATCTAATACCATTTACTGATATTTTTAAAAATATTCAAAATAATGTTGAAGATTCAACAATCGATAAATCTTATAAAAAGAATGACTTAATTTCTAAAAAAATAGAAGAAATTCCTAATAGTGAAAATGAATTTTATATATTAAACAATAATAATGAAAAACAACGTATTATTATAGATGATAGTATTTCAGAAAAAGATAAAATAATTACACAAGATTATAAAGGTAGAACAGTTATAAAAGCAAAAAACAATTTATTTGAATTAGAAACAGAAACTAATCCAAAATGAATTTGGATTTTATTAAAATTAAAAGAAAATTTTGAAAAATTAAAACAAATTAAAAATTGAAT
>CAMWRJ010000073.1 GCA_947176635.1 uncultured Mycoplasmataceae bacterium | reverse complement strand
TTCTTATATTTTCTTAATATTGTTTATTTTTTGTGTTTTGTTATAATCCGTCCGTTTTATATGTTTATTTATAAAAATATTTTTGCCCAAATTTATATATATATATATATATAATAAAAGTATTTTAATAAAAATTTGAAATGGAAAACGGAAAATGAGTCACAAAAAATTATCTAAAAAGCAAGTAATAGCAATTGCTACTTCATCTAGTATTTTAGGAGTAGGCGCATTAGCAACTAGTACATATTTTATTGGTTACAAAATATATCGTGATAATAGAGTTAATTATTATAACAATATAATTTCAAATATTAACAATTTAGAAACTAAAGTATCAGATGAATTTATTAAAGGTGCAGATATTTCATCATATGCTGAAATCGCAGAAAACTTATTATTTGAACACAACATTAAAAAATCAGATGGAAGCTGATATACATACAAAGATATTGCAAATCCCAATAATACAGTATGAGATGATAAAACTAAACAAACTGTTAGTTTAGAACAATACATTAACAATAATTTGTATTCTTATTTTGATGAAAACTCTAATAGAATTTATGATAATTTATTTACAATCTTAAAGAAAAAAGGAATTACTACTTTAAGAATAAGATTTTGAGTAGATCCATATGATAAAAATGGAAATAGTTATGGTGGTGGACATAATGATTTAGACACAAATATTTTCATTATGCAACAAGCTAAAAAATATGGTTTTGATGATTTCTTATTAGTATTTCATTATTCTGATTTTTGAGCAGATCCTAATAAACATTATATGCCTAAGTCATGAGAAGACAAAACTGATGAAGAATTATTAAAAATTAGCTATGATTACACTAAAAACATTTTAGATAGAATTTATGATGAAGTAGGAATTGTTCCAAATAAAGTGCAATATGGTAATGAAATATCTAAAGGTTTTTTAGATGTTTATAATAAAGACAAAAAGAAATTTATTACAAAATCATTTGATTTTTTAAGTGATTTCATTATTGAAAGCATTAATTCTACAAATGATTTTTTAGCTGAACATCCTGGTTACACAATTGATAAAAATATTCATATCGAAGGTAACACATTATATAAAAATTTAATGAGATATCAAAAAGCTGCAAAATTATGTGATTCAATACAATTTTCATTTTATATGTTGTATGGTAATACAATGAATACATTACCAGAACAATTTAGATTAATAAGAAACGAATTCCCAGATAAAGACTTATATATGGGTGAATTATCATTAACATATACTGGATTAGATAATGATAATATTAATGAATTTGGTATGGGACATGATATTGATAAAGATTGAACACCAGAAGCACAAGCTTTAATTATGTTTCAACATATGCAATTACTATCTAAATTATTACCTGAAATTAAAACAGGTTTCTATTGATGAGAAATTGGACAATTATACATTGGTAGATTATCATGAGCTACAAAAGCAGGTATTGAATATTTTCAAGGAGAAAACTACAAAACTTGAAAAGACATCAATAATTGATCATCTAATATTTGTTTTGATAAAAATGCAATTGCTTTACCGGTTTTAGATGTAATTAATAATTTTGAAAGAAATATAGATTCAAGCAAATATAATGTTTATGACCCAAAAAACTATTTTAAAATCAATTTAGATAATGCACTAAATTATGATGATCTAAATTATTTTTTAAGAGCAATTAAATTTTTATGACCGAAAGATTTCATTAAAAAAGATTTATCAAAAATCTTATATAACAAAGTTGATGAATCAGCACAAGACAAAGAAATTGATATTGAAATATATTTAAACAATAAACCAACTAAAATCACTTCAGAATTATTAATTAATGAAATCAAAAAACAATATTTTTCTTTAATGTTTAACCAAATTAATTTCTCTGATTTTAGTTATGATGAAAATACAAAAATTGGTCAAATAAAATTAAGTCCAACTAAAAACTCATTCTATTATGATCCAAACACTTCTATAATTTTAAAATTTAAAGTTTATCCAGAAAATTTAATTAACACGATTGATTTAACTCATCAAATTATTCAAATCAATAAAAATGATAATCTTTGATACAAGAAAATTATTAGCTTCTTAAAAAATCAAAAAACTACAGGAGATTTTGGAACTCAAATATGAGACTATTTAAAAATCACTGGTGGTGGAAATGATGATGATAGCATTTTATTATATGACAATAATAAAAATGTTAATAGAAATGTCGAATTCTTCTTATTAAGTACAGATCAAATTAGAAGATCTAATAACAAAGTTGATTATGATGTTTTAAAAGAAGTTAAAATGTGAATAGATAATTTTAGTAATTATCAAACTGGTAGTCATGATATTTATTTTGCTATTAGAAAAAGTATTAATGACATTGATTGAGAAAATTCAACAGATTCTACATATTCTCAAGTTGGTGCAGAATCATGAAGATATATTGATTTATTAATTTATAAGTTAAGAATTAATCTTAAATAATTTATCTATAAAGTTTTGGTTTTAACACTAAAACTTTTTTTATTACAACAAAAAATATATCCATTTTTAGTGGATATATTTCATATCATTATTTAACTTCTTGAAGTGGATTAATATCTTCAATATCATTAAATATTTCTAATTCTTTATCAATTACATTATCTGAATGTTCATTAGCAACTTTAATTATTTCTAATGGATTAATTTCTTGTTTTTCTAAATTTGATAAATATTTTAGATTGCTATTAAAGATATTAGATTGTTTATTTAATAATTTATTAAGTTTATGTTGTTGTACATCAACTTTATTGTTGATTTTGTCAAGTTTTCTTTGAATATTATCAGCAATATTTTTATTAATTAAATTATCATAATGAGTGTATTGATCGTTGTAGTATTCAACTAATAAATTGTGACCTTCAATTTCTTTTTCTTTATCAAAATTCATTATGAAATTAGCAATAAAGATTTTAGTTTGTAATTGTTTAATTTTTTCTTGTTTTTCTAATTCAAGTTTATTTTTTAATGATTCTGCTTGATGATGTTCAACAATGTTTTCATACATCTTTTTATAAATTTGTCATTCATTTAATTCTTTTGTATTATTTTGTTCTAATTTAATAATTTCTTGTTTTTTGTTTTCAATTTGCATTAATTTTTTATTAGAGATTTCAACTAAACGTTCTTGTTTTGATTCATTAATTTGTTGATTTTGTTCTTTAGCTAATTTCTTATTAATTTTAGCGATTTTTTGTTGTGTTTTCTTTTCAATTTGTTTTAAGATATTAAAAATATTTTTATTTTCTTTTGTAATATTGTTTTCAATATTTAATTCTGGTAATTTAGAAATTAAT
>CAMWRJ010000072.1 GCA_947176635.1 uncultured Mycoplasmataceae bacterium | reverse complement strand
ATTATCACTTGTAAACAATAATTATAATAGATTTTCAAAAATTGAATTCATTAATAATAAATTAGATTTTAAGAATGCAAAACATATTGATTTAAATAAAACATACAAAGAAATAACTTCTAACTTTTTCTATAACAATCGAAATTTATTAGAAAACATACTAATAATAAAAGAAAATAAAGAAAAAATAATAAACAAAGAAATAGTTTAAAAATAATAAATTAATGGGGGTATTTATTTATGATATTATTAAACTAGGAATAATTATATTATTCCTTTTACATAGATAAAATACTAGGAACAAGTTTTTAATATAGAAAAAAATTAGAGACATTCCTTAAAATAAAGGATTTTTATGAAAAAAAAGTTAATTTTTGCTTCAACTTCATTATTGTTAACAGCAATCCTTGTTTCAATATTAGTAACATCATGTTCAAATAATAATTCAACAAAAGAAAAAGAATTAATTCAAAAATTAGATTATTCTTTAAATAATATGATTTCAAAAGAATCAGCAATAGATTTAAATAATTATTTATTTAGTAACTTTAGAAGTAATTCATCAATTTCTAAAGAAGAAATCGCTAATTTAATTCAATTAGATTACAATTCATTAATAATGAATGAATTGAAAAATAATAATTTAATTGATCAATATAAAGATAATGCTAAAGAAATAATTTATGAATCTTATATAGAATGTTTAAATGATCAAAATCTATCAAGATGTAATAATAGTTCAATATTTTCTAAACATTTTTGACAAGTATTAGGACATAGATTATCAGCAGGTTCAATATTTGCTTTTAGTTGTTTATGATTAGGAATGCAAATTCTACCTGCAATAGTCTTATTTTTAGAAACAGGAGATGGTCTTATGCTTTCAGAAGCTTTTGCATCATTTGACCATAAACTACCTGATTTTATGCCGAAATGAATAGAAACAGTTGTAAATTGAATCAAAAAGTTTAAAAAATCAACTAATTGTAAAAGTAAATTTTTAATATGAAAAGGCGATAAATTTATTTATATTTAGTTTAAAAATATATAAATAGATTTAATATAAATTATGAAAAATTCATCTACTGGAAATAATTTATTATTTTCAACATTTATTACAACTTCATTAATTGTAGCTTTTTTAATGTTAATTGTTCTTTTAACAAATCAAACACCAGAAGATAAAATAGAAATGCCATTTTTATTTTGAATAATGATTTCATGACCATGTTTTGTCATATTTTTAGTATTAGAAATTTTAGGTATTAAAAAAATTGTAAAATGAAACATTATTAAAAAATATAAAATAATCTTATTATTTACTTGAATATTATTGAATGTTGCATATTTAATTATCTTTTATATTTTATATTCATTAAATAAAATTAATCAATGATCTTTTGATAAAGAGATTGCTTTAAAAAGAACTTCTAATTATTCTATTGTTTTGTTTAGTTTTCTATTATTTATTCTTGTTATTAGAATTTTATTATCATTATTAATATTTAAATCCGATACAACACAAATAATTATTGAATATATATTTTTAGTATTATATATAGCTTCATTTACAGTTTTATTAAGTTCTTGATTATATTCAATCTTTTATGGAATTAGTTTATTAAAATTAATTGATATTAAGAATGAAAAATTATTATTAGCAATTTCAATAATAAGTATTATTCCATTTGCTAATTCTATCAATTGAATTTTAAATATAATTTATAATCAAAGACAAAAAATAGTTAATAATCAGCAAACAGAATAAGTTTAATAAACAAAGAAATAGTTTAAAAATAATAAAAAATATTGACTTTTGATTTTATATGATATTATTTAAATATAGCAGGTGAGAGGCTCCATGAAAATGTCCAATCACGACCCATTATAAGGAACTATTTATCTAGTTCCTTATTTTTTATTTTAAATAATTTAATTTTGAAATTATAATATCTCTCTGACAATCTTTTTAATCATTTTATTTTTTGATACATTATTTTAGGTCAGAAAGAATATAAAATTGGTTTGTGACATTCATTTTTAATAACTATTAAAACAATCATTAACATTCAAACTAAGAAATAAGAAAATCACATAATATCTGGATAATCCATCTTAAACATTAAATGAACCTGATGATATTCACCTCACATAGACATTCAATCATATTCTACTAATCCAGTTGCATTTCTTGTTACATTTAATGTTTTTACTATAATTAATACATAAATTAAATAAACAACAACTGCAATATGAGATGAAATTGTTCTATAAAAATTAAATTTATTAGAACTAGCAAAAAAATAAAAACCAAAAAGCAACATTCAAGCATGAAGAAAATAATATAACTTATTAGGTGATTCACCAATAAAAATATATTTATAAACATTAATTGGTTTATCAATAAATCAACAACTACCAAAAATTGTGATCGAAGAGCCAATAATTGCTCAAAGTGCAGCAATATTAATAAATTTTGAATTGTAATCAAATATCATAAATAGACATAAAACTACATAAGCAAAAGGACAAAGATCTAATAATAAAACTTTTGAATAATATATACCACCATCATAACCCTTAAACTCTATTAAATTTTGCACATCACTAATATATCTAAAAACTAAAAATCAAATTATACCAAATACACCTAGAACTATTTTAGGTATATTTGCATATAATCTTTTTAATTTTGTGTTAAATTTAGGATACAAATAAATTCTTGTTAGTATCCCAATTGCACAACTAATAATCGCAAAAAGCAATGTAGTTAAAGTTAAAATTATTCCAAAATCATTATCCATATCAAAATATATTTTAATAAAAAGTTTGATAAAGAAATATAATAATGTATGAATAAATAGTCAATTGCTGCATTTATATGTAGAGGAAAGTCCGTGCTTACACAATCTGAGATGATTGTAGTGTTTGTGCTAATGCTAATAACATTAGGCGATCTTAATTGATTGACGTCTGAATGTTTTGGACTCTTTTTAAGAGTTAACAACATTCTATAAAAGTGCCACAGTGACGAAGTTTTTAGTGATAAAAAAGTGAAACGCGGTAAACACCACAAGTAAGAAACCCAAATATTGGTAGGGGAACTAATTGAGGCAAAATGAAGCTAAAATTAGATAAGAGTAATCTTATAGATAAATAATTGACATTTCATTCGAAATACAGAACACGGCTTATAATTTATTCACACCTCTTTCAAGAGGTGTTTTTATTTTATAACTAAATGTTTTATTTGATATTGATTACTATAATATAATAATTCTTAGTTAATTAAATTAAAAGTGAGATATAAAATGAAAACAATTATTGTACAAAAAAATGATATCAACAAAAGAATAGA
>CAMWRJ010000071.1 GCA_947176635.1 uncultured Mycoplasmataceae bacterium | reverse complement strand
AATTTATATGTTGGTACTGATAAAAAAATTGATTCAAATAAAGTTTTAGATATTTCATTAAATAATTTAGATCAATTAGAAATTACTTTAAACACACAATATATTAAATATAAAGTTGAAGCAAATCCGAATATTGTATATAGAGGAAATAAATTAGTTGTAAGTAACTTAGGTTTTTATCAAAATATAATTATTAGTGAAAGATTACTTGCTAATTTACAAAATTGAATTCAAGATTTTATTAATGAAGAAAATAATAAATTTACAAGAGATGAATTTGTAGATCAATTAAATACTTCTTTATTTAAATCTAAAATAGCAGCATATTTACAAATTTCAGTTAATGATATTAAAACAATTAATTATACAGGTCAATATTTAGAAATCACACCAGTTGAATTAAAGAAATTTAGTTCTGATAACTCTAATTCAACATTCATTGTTAATGATGAAATACATGTAAACAATTTAAGATTTTATAGTGAAACAAATTTAGTAAATTTATCTAGATTATACACTGCATTAAATCTTTATATAACAGACGAACAAAGAAAATACACAGTTAATGAATTAAAAGATGTTTTAGCTAATTCACCTGCTGAAATTAAAACATTAATTTCTAATAATTTAAATACTGCATCATCAGGAATGATTGATGAAAATGATATTAGAGAATTATCAGTAAATGAAAATAATGAATTAATTATTACATTAAATGGTGATTATATTAAATACTCAGGTAAAGATGATGCTAATGTAGTTGTAAGAAATACAACAATAACAGTTAAAAACTTAGAATTTTATACATCAATTTCTTTATCTGAAACTAATCTTGAACTTATCCACACACACATACAAAATTACATAACAGATAATAATATTGCAGATAATGCAGAAAGTATCACTGATATTGAAATTTTTAATTTAATAAAAGACATTAGAACTGAAGATAATAAAAAATTAGGTGATTTTATTAATACTCCTGTTAGAGCAAGTAGAGTAGTAGAAATTACACTAAAACCTTTTGTTAAATTAACTGAAAGACAAACAAATAATGTAGAAGCACAATCAGATAAAATTATTGTTAAAAACTTAATATTATCTACTACAGCTGGATACTTTGAATGAGAAGGAACTAAAATTGTTGGTCTTACAGATTTAGGTCTTAGACAAACTTCAATTGTAGTACCTAGTGAATGTACAGAAATAAAAAATGATGTGTTTTTTGCTAATAAAAAAATTGAACATGTTGACTTATCAAACACTTCAATTACTGAATTAAAAGAAGATATATTCTCAGGATCATTTTCTGGTGCAAGTAATCTAAAAACAATTAGATTCCCTAAAACATTAAAGAAAATAGCAGGTTACACATTTGCTGGATGTACTTCATTAACAAATGTTGAATTTCCTGAAGGATTAAGTTATATTGGGCCTTTTGCATTTGCAGATTGTCATTCATTAAAAACTATTAAAATTCCTAATTTGATAACAGATCTTCCTCAAGACATGTTTTTTAGATGTACTTCTTTAACTACTGTACAATTACCTGAAAATCTTAAAACTATAGATATGGAAGTTTTCGAAGAATGTGTAAATTTAGAATCAATTAATATTCCTGACAGTATTACTAAAATTGTTTTTTCAGCTTTTAAAGGATGTCATAATCCTAATCTTAAATTGTATTGTGCATCTGAAGAAACCAGACAAAGAGTTTCTAATATGACATTAACAAGTATTAAAAAAGAACAAATAGTTGTTAAAACTAATTAATAATATTTCAAATTTGTATTTATGAATAGAAATAAAATTAATTTTAAAAACATAAATAAATTAATCTTATTTAATTTAGTTTATTGTTGTAATTCAGTATTGTTTTGAATCTTATTTGCATTTTGTGCAATTAGTCAACCATTAATTGAAATCTTATTATTTTTTATTAAAAATGAAGGTATTTTATCTTATTCTTTATTAATAATTTTATTACCATTAATATTATCGTTTGTTTTTATACTATTTCAAATTACGATTTTATTCCATGATAGTAAAAACAATAGTATTGAATATAAATTAGTATGTTCAAGATATTCTAAATTAACAATAGTATTATCAAGAGTTATTTCTGTTTTTATAACATTATTAGTATTAACACTAATTCAAGATTTATTTTTAATATTTTTTGAAATTGTGAATATGTCTAAATTAGGGCTAACTTTATTTATTGCAAATACATTTATTAACACATTTATATATTTATTCATATTATCTTTTTTAGCATTATTAAGTATTAAATTAAATAAAATACCTTTTATTCTTGTTTCGCTATTAATAGGTATAGTTACATTAGGCATCTCATTATTTAGTAGACCATTAATTTTTAAAAAATTTAATTTTGATTATAATAACAATAATCAACTTCAATATACTAGATTAGTTAAAGATTCTAATAATTTATTAGTAGTAAAAAATAAATTACTTGAAAGTGATATTCAAAATTCATATTATCAAATTGGTTTAATGAAACAAATTAATGATGTTAATTTAGCAAATAACTTTATTCCTAGTGAATGATTAATGAGCTTTTATTCATGTTTATTTTTATCTATGGATTTTGATTTTAATTTTTATGATCAAACATATAATTTATTATCAATTAAACTTGCAAATAAAAAATTAGATGTAACTCCATGAAAATATACAGAATATTACACAATAAGACCAAATGATATTAATTTTTCACTATTAACAAATGAACAATATTCAAAATTAATTTTTGATAACATTGACAAAATAATTAATAAATACAGTTTAATTAAAAATAATCTTTTATTAACTTATGTTTATAATAATGTTATTTCTTATGCAGATTGAAATGAAATGATAACTGATAAAGTCGCAAACGCTTCATTCATTATTAATTTTTTAAAAGATGCAACAGGAATTAACACTGAATATAACCAATTATTTTATTTAATTAAATACCCAAATTTAATTAGCGAAAAAATTCCAAATTTATTTACTGAATTAACAAACAAATATAACAATTTAATTTCTGATTTATTTAAATATATTTTTACTAATGATTTAGCTAAAAATAACTTATTTAATGGTAGTCAAGATATATTAACCACTAAAAAAAGTCTAAACAATTTTTATCCTAATTTAGATTTAATTTCTAGACAAGAACCTAGTATTTCAAAAGATTTAGATTTTATAAAAAATAAATTATTAAAGTTTAGTGTTTATAATAATCAAATTACTCTTAGTTATTTAAAAAATGACTTAACATATTCATTATCTAATAATGAATTATTAAAATTAAAAGATTTATTTCCTAACATAGTTTATTATAATTCTTTATCAAATTATATTGACTCTTTAAGAACATATA
>CAMWRJ010000070.1 GCA_947176635.1 uncultured Mycoplasmataceae bacterium | reverse complement strand
CTTTTATAAAATCTTTAGATTTTTCAACAATTTTTAAAACTATTTGTATGTCTAAATTAGTTGATGGTACTAATTCTAAAAATGCTTTAATTTTATTTAAATCCACAATTGTTTTAATAAAATTTCCACAATCCTTTAAATATGTTTCAATTCTAGGTAATTGTAAATTTAATAATTCATTTTCTATTTCATATGTTTTCTTTAAACAATCTAATAAACGATTATCATTTTTTCTAATTTGTTGATGATAATTAAACTGTCTGTTAATATCTGAGTTATTTAAAACTTCTAATAAATCTTTAATTTTATTATAAAAATTAGCTTTATTTTTGTTGTCATAAATGTTTAATGCTAAATATTTTAAATCACCTAAACGTTTAACAACAACATCTAATGCTGCTTTTTTTTCAGATACCATTAAAACATTTTTATCTAAATATAAAATATTTGCAATTAAAGAAGCGATTGTTTCAGATTTTCCTGTTCCTGGTGGACCATAAATTAAAGTATTATCATTTAATGCAGCTTTTATTGCATATTTTTGATAAATATTTAATTTATTGTTAATTGCAATTAAATCATCTAAATTAATAATTTCATTAACATATTTTTCATCTTTAATTACATTACCCATTTTAAATGGATCATCTGTTAGTTCAAAAATTTCATTAACATCTTTTAGAATTTTACCACCATCTGAATCAAATAATGATAAAGTAACAAAATTATTAATTTCTAATGGATCTGTGTATTTTTGTTCTTCTTTTGGTTGATTTTCAAATTCAATAAAACTATTATTAAAAGGATTAGAAATGTTTGGAATTAAGTATTTATTTAATTTTTCAAAATAAATATCAAAATCTTCTAAATTATCAGTTTCAAAATCTTCAATTTCTACATTATAGTATTGTTTTAATAAGAAATTTAATTTAGTGTTTGTTTTATATAATGAATTAATTTTTTTGATTTCAATTAAATCATGTTTATTTTTTTCAACAACAACAGGAATGATAATAATAGGAGCATTAAATTTTTTTAATTCGTTTGTGATTCCTGATATATAAAAAGCTCCAATATTTAAACATCAAATTGAACTTTCTATTTCTTTATCTTTTGCTAACTTATTTAATTTTAAAAATTTTTCATTAAAAGAAGTTAATTCTTTATAAAAAACATCTTTCGCTTCTTTTATATAATTATCAAAATCTTTTTCTAATAACATTAATAATTTTTTAGTGATATGAACATTATAAGTTTCAAAATATTCTTTAACTTCATTGTAATTAGTTAAATAATTCATTCCATTTAAAATTTCATGTACATTTTTAACTTTTGAAACAACTAATGATTTATTAGTTGGATTTCTAATTCAATCTTCTAAAATATCTTTATCAACAAATTTTAATAAATCAAACAAATTTTTTGTTATTTTTGTATGAATTGCTAAATCTCTACTAAATGAAAGAGTACTAGCAATTAGTTTATTTTTTAATAGCTTACTCATAAGACCTCATATATTAAATGTTTAAAAGCATTTTATTTATATCATAATAAAACATTAATAATCACAAAATAAAAAAATAAGAAATTTAATCCTTTCTTATTTCATATTCAATTGTATCATTATTATTGTTTTTTAATTTTTCATCAATGAATTTATAAAAAGATAATTTATTGAAAATGAAAGCCATTGATGATTTATTTCTAATATTTAAATTAAATTTACGAATATCATTAATTTTTGCAATTAAATATTTAGCTGAATGTTCTTTTGCAAATTGTTTTTCTAAATGAGAAATATAAACTAAATTTCCATTATTTATCGTTGATTTAACATCAATAAAATAATCATCATTAACATTAAAATCAAATTGTTTACCACTTTCAAATTCTTTATTAACTCAATTTGTATTATTTAAAAATTTAATTTTTCAATCTAATTCGTTATATGCTTTTTTAAATAATAGTTTCGCAAAAAAACTATCATTAACTAAATGATTAAAAATAATTTCTCCATGCTTATCAATATAATTTAATTTTGATCTTAAATCCTTTGTTTCATCTTTATATTTGTAAGTATTTCATAAATTTTCAATTGATAAATTATCATTTAATTTTTTTCAATCAACATTAAAAACAATTTTATTTAAATGTTCATCTAAAAATATTTCCGCTAATTCTCTTGCATTTAAACCTTTAGAAGATTCATTATCTAATTTAGAATCATGAATTTTATAAGCATTTTCTCAATAATTATTTGAAATTATTTGAATAAAATGTTGTTTTGTTCTACTTCAAAAAACATTAATTCTTTTATAATCATTTTCAAAATATCTGAAATATTTTTTCTTTTCATTAAATACAAATTCACTGACATTACAAATAATAATAAAATCAGCGCCAATTCCTTGTGTTGAATCAATTGTTCCATATTTTAATTTTTTTAAAAATTTATTAATTCAAAATATTTGATTTAAATTATATTTTGTTTTTATTTTCCTAAAAATACCATAAGAAATAGAATCATTTTCTAAATTCTGTATATCTTTTTTATTTTCTAAATAATTATCTAAATTGCTTGTGATTTCTTTTAATGTTTTTTTAAATAAATCATTTTGATTATTATAAAAAGAAATCAATAAAATATTGTTTATTAAATATTTAACACAATCTTCATTAATATTTTCAATTTTTCTTTCATTACTTGCTTTATTATGCTCTAAAAAATGTTTTAGATTATCTACAATAAAATTTAAAGCAATTTTTACTTCTTCTAAATTTGTATTTTTAGTTGTATTATTGTCGACAAAATCGTATTTTAATTGTATAAATGATGTTTCATTACACAATAAATCACTATCTTTAGAAAAACTACAACTTTCATGAGAATGATCTTTATTATAAATTAAAGTGTTTTTATAAAATGATTCATTAAATAATTTAAATAAATGGTATGGACATCTAAAATGTTCTAATAAAAATAATCCTTTTTGTGTTATTAATTTATCATCATAAGATGAAGTTTTTAGTTCTGAATCAACTTCAAAATTATTATTTATTCAATCTAAAACAGAACAATTTATGAATTTTTTCTCTTCAAAATCAAATAATTTTAATTCTTTTAATAATGTTTTTAATTCACCAAGATATTGGTTTTTATTTTTTTTAAAATCATTTAGTTCTTCATTAAAATCATTTTCTTTTAATTCATTAAAAACATGACATGTCAAATCATTAATTTCTTTAGGTGGTAATTGATTTTCATCACCAACAGCAATAATATTTTTAAAAGTATATAACAAAAATGGAATATATTTTCATGATGCTTGGGAAGCTTCATCAATTATTACATAATCAAATAAATTAGGTTTTTTATATTTAATATTTCAAATTTTTTCTATAGTTGAAAAATTAAAAGATTGTAGATTTGCACTAATAATTGGTTTTAAAA
>CAMWRJ010000069.1 GCA_947176635.1 uncultured Mycoplasmataceae bacterium | reverse complement strand
AAATACACAATTAAAAATAAATACTAAAATCAATTAACTTAAATAGCACACATAACCCTATAAATCAAAGATTTTTAATATTTTTTATAGAAAATTTTTATATAATAATTAAAGATTATGTATATTTCAAAAAAGGAAAAATGTATTTAATATTATGGTTTACAATAAGAGAATATTAAATGAACTAGATTTGTCTGAAAAAGTAGTTTTTCTTAGACTAGATTTAAATGTTCCAGTAGATAATGGGCAAATTACTTCTTATAAAAGAATTAATTCAACATTACCTACAATTAAATATTTATTAGATAATAACGCTAAAATTGTTATTTTATCTCACTTTGGAAGACCTCAAACAATCGGTGATATCAAAAGTGGAAAATTTTCATTAGAAATTGTAGCAAGAGCTTTAGCTGCAAAAATTGGTAAATTAGCTAATGAAATTTCATTTATTTCTGAAAGTAAAGGTCCAGAAGTAGAAGAAAAAATTGCTTCTTTAACTCCTAAATCAATTCTTGTTTTAGAAAATACAAGATTTAACGATATTGGTGAAGATGGAAGTTTAATTAATCTTGAATCAGGATGTGATGAAGAATTATCAAAATATTGAGCAGGTTTATGTGATGTATTCGTAAATGATGCATACGGTGCAGCTCATAGAAAACATGCTTCAACTTATGGAATTGGAAAATACCAAGAAAATAACGCAATTGGATTCTTAATGAATGAAGAATTAAAACAATTAACTAAAATTGTTAATAATCCAATTAGACCATTAGCTGTAATTTTTGGTGGAGCTAAAGTTAGCGATAAATCAAAAGCAGTAGAAGCAACATTAAGAACTGCTGATAAAGTAATTATTAGTGGTGGTATGGCTTATACATTCTTAGCAGCTCAAGGTTATGATATGGGACTTTCAAAAGTTGAAAATGATTTCTTAGATGAAGCTAAAAGATTATTAGCTCAATATCCTGAAAAATTAGTTATTTCATCTGACTTCTTATGTTCTCCAACATTTAGTGATACTGAACCAGTATACCGTACAAAAGAAGAAGGTTTAGAAGGATACATGGGATTAGATATTGGTGAAAAATCAGTTAAGGAATTTGAATCAGTAATTAATTCATGTAATTCAATTCTTTGAAATGGTCCAATGGGAGTTACTGAATTCTCTCACTACACAAAAGGTACTAACCAAATTTGTGATGCAATTGCTGAAAGAACTGAATTAGGAGCATTCACTGTTATTGGTGGTGGCGACTCAGCAGCAGCTGCAGAAAAATTAGGAAAACAAGATTCATTTAGTTGAATTTCAACTGGTGGTGGAGCATCATTAGTTTTAATTGAAGGTAAAGAATTAATGGGAATTGCTTCAATCCAAGAATCTTTAAAAAAAAAAATAATAGTTAAACAAAAAAGAAAAATCATTGATAAATCTAACGTAGCAATTAATGAAGTTGTAGATATGACTTCATCATTTGAAAGCGTATATCAAAATATTTTTAGCCATGAACTTAATAATGATATTGTAATTGAGTTAATAGTAGATGGTGTAAATGATGGAATAATCACACAATACCAAATTAATGAAATATATAGTAGCAACAAATCAAATATTAAAGAATTAGAAGATAATACATCTGATATTGAACAATCAGAAAATAATATAATTGATGAACCAAAACAAGATGAAGTTCAAGATGAAAATAGTTTTGTTGTTGATTCTAATGAAAATTTAGAAGATTCATATATTATCGATAGTGTGGAAGACGAAACAATTTATGTTCAAGACGATCAAGAAATTGAACCAGAAGATACAACAGTAGAAGAAGAAATTTCTACTATTGAAGATGTTCAATTTGTTGATGAAGATTCTGAAGATGAATTAATTCAAGAAGTTGAAGAAACAAATTCAGAAGAAGTTATTGAACAAGAAAATCCAGAAGTAGAAGAAGAACTTTCAACAATTGAAGAAATTCAAGAATCAATTCCAGAAGAAGTTGAAGTTGAAGAAACTCCGATTGTTGAAGAAGAACTTTCAACAATTGAAGAAATTCAAACTGAAAACCAAGAAGAATCTGAAGTTGAATTAATTGAAGAAATTCAAGAAACAGCTCCAGAAATTATTGAATTAGAAAAATCAGTTGATGAAGAAGAATTTGTACCTAATATTCAAGAAGTACAAGAAGAATCAAAACATTTCTCTCAATCAGATTATACAGATCCATCAATTTACTCTGAAATTCAAACTGAAATTATTAATGATCCAATTGAAGTTGAATCAAAACCTAATGTTGTTGAAGTAGAAGTTCAAAATTTAAGAACATTAAAGAAAAAAGATCTTTCTAATGCAGCAATTAGATTAAAAAACTTAATTAAGACTCAAAAAATGAATTTGAAAAAAATTCATGAAAATCAAGGAGAAGATAAATAATGACTCCTCATATTAGTGCTAAAAAAGGTGAAATAGCTAAATTAGTTATTATGCCTGGCGATCCTTTAAGAGCTAAATGAATTGCAGAAAATTATTTAGAAAACTATAAATTAGTAAGTTCTGTTCGTAATATGTTTTGTTATACAGGAATTTATAAAGGTCGTGAAGTTACAGTTATGGGTCATGGTATGGGAATAGGTTCTATTGGAATTTATTCTTATGAATTATTTAATTTTTATGATGTAGAAACAATTATAAGAATTGGTTCAGCTGGTTCTTATGTTAAAGAAATAAATGTTTCAGATGTATTATTAGTTGATAGTGCTTTTTCTGAATCTCCATATGCTAAATTAATTGGTTTAAAAGATACTGATTCAATTAAAGCTCCAACAATTGAATTGAACAACAAAATAATTCAAATTGCAAAAGACTTAAATATTGACTTAAAAGTTGTTAGATGCTATAGTAGTGATGTTTTTTATTCAGATAGAAGTTTTGAAGAATGTCAAAAAGTATCTAAAGCAGATGTTGTTGAAATGGAAGTATACGCATTATTTGCAAATGCAATTAAATTAAATAAAAAAGCAGCAGCATTATTAACATGCTCTGATTCATTTATCACTAAAGAAAGTTTAGATCCTATTGAAAGACAAGAAAGCTTTACAGGAATGGTTGAACTTGCTTTAGAAACATTGAAAAATATTTAGAGGTAAATTATGAAACAAAAATTAATGACTATGAGCCAAATGGTTCGTTCTATTAGTGAATTAACAGACATTCCTTTAAAAAAAGTAAAATCAGTATTAGCTGAATACGAAACAATTCTTGCTTCTGAATTATTAGATAAAGGTGCAGTAAAAGTTGGTTTATTAGGTCGTATGAAAGTTAGAGTTAGAAAACAAAGAATTGCAATGGACTTAAAAACTAATGAAAGAATTATTGTTCCTGCTAAAGTTCAACCTAAATTTGTTTTTAGTAAAGCAATTAAGGATTTAGTTGCTGAAAATATTCCAGTAGAAGAAATTGAATAATTAAAATATTTATAAAATAAAATTTACTAATCATTTAATAATGGTTAGTATTTTTTAATAT
>CAMWRJ010000068.1 GCA_947176635.1 uncultured Mycoplasmataceae bacterium | reverse complement strand
TTATATAATTGAATAAAAATAATAAATGAATAAATAAAACTATTAATAAAAATATAAATTCAAACAATATATAAATAATAAAATGCTTGTTGTCTTCCAAATAATGTATTTAAATGCATACTAGCATAATAATTATAGATATATGATGAACCAAAAAAGATAACTGTAGCTACTAATGAATACAATAAAGTAACCATAAAAAAAGTAGCAAAAAACTCTGTTTTATCTTTTAAATAATACTTACCTGACTCCTTATAAAATGCATAAAAAATAGCAATTGTAATTGATCAACTTAATTGGACAAATCCTAATTGGATAGCAGTAATATATCCAATTGCCATTGTGTATTGTGTACCCATTGGTTTTACACAACTTAAAATTAAACAAATAAAAATAGGTAATAAGCCGTTAAACAAAGCAAAATTAATAAATATAATAGAATTTTTAAGAAACTTTTTAAAAGAAACTTTGTCAATATTCCATTTATTTAATTCTAAGTTTTGTTTCATATTATTTATTTTATTAACTATTCTCATAATGTATATAATTTTACTACTTTTTAAAAGTTTAAAATAACAAATAAAAATCTTGAATCATATATTTTAGATTCAAGATATGTCATTATTTTTCAGTCTAATTAATAATTATCATCAAATTTATCATCATATGAATCAAGATTATAAGAATGTGCTGGATTTTTATATTGATCTTGTGGTGGTATTGGAATGTTTGAATATTCAACATCTTGTTCAGCATGTTTTATTGCAATTGAACTAAAAATTATTAATCCAATAAATGATAATAACAATGATAATAATCCTCCTAATACTTTATTTTTTTTAATTCATTGAGTTTTTCAATTACGACAAATAATAATAATTGATACAACAATACATGCAACTTCAAGAACTAAAACTATAGCTAAAAAGCCTCAAAAAAATGCATCTCACAAATTTCACATTATATTTTCTGGAATTATGTAAGGCATTAAATTTATAATAATAAACAAAATTAAAAATATTAAAGCAGCAACAGCTAAATTTCTAATTTCTCTAAATCATTTAATTTCTTTAGCCATATTTAATATCAGTTTCCAAATCTATCATCAAATCTATCATTATATTCATCACGACGTTTTTTACGTGAATTATTAGAATATGGTGAGTTGTATGTATCTTCATAAGGTCTAGGAGGCATTGGTGGGTATGGATAATTTCTGTATTGACCATATTCTGGCATTTGATTGTTGTAATAATTATTTATAGCATCATCTTGAGCATAAGCATGTCTAAGTGCAGTTGCACCAAAAATCATTAATCCTAGACATGTTAATAAAAATAATGATAACAATCCTCACACAACCTTATGTTCTCTTGCTCATTTAGTTTTTCAATTAGCACACATAATTATTATTGAAATAATAAAATTCGCTAATATTAGAAATGATAAGTACATCGTCACAATTACAAATCCTATAAAAATGTTTTCCTGAACCAATTGTTCAGGGATAAATAATTCTAATAAAATTAATCCAATAAATGGAAATCATCCAATGAAAGTAGCAATCCCTATATTTCTAATTTGTTCTAATCTCCTAATTTCAGTATTCATATTAAACCCCTTTTTGTTTATAAGCAAAGAATATTATTTTAATTTCTTTAGTTTATTAAAAATTTTTATTAATATCAGTCATCAAATCTATCGTTAAATCTATCATCATATTTATCACGTTTTTTACGTGAATTATTAGAATATGGTGAGTTGTATGTATCTTCATAAGGTCTAGGAGGCATTGGTGGGTATGGATAATTTCTATATTGATCATGATGTGGCATTTGATTATTGTAATAATTATTCGCATCATCATATTGATCTTCAACATGAGTTATTGCAATTGAACAAAAAATTATTAATCCTAAACATGTTAACAAAAATAATGATAACAACCCTCATATTACCTTATGATCTCTTACTCATTTGTTTCTTCATTTAGTTGCAAGAATTACAATTGAACAAATAAAATTTATTATTCCGCAAATTATTAATACAACTACTAAAGCAAAAGAAAATATACGAGCTTCTTCTTCTGTACCAAATAAATCAGGAATGAACAGCTTTAATATAAACGTTAAAATACATGTAAATACAAAAGCTAAAAGAATAAATCCGGTACCTCTAATATGTTTTAATCTAGTAACTTGTGCGTGCATATTAAACTCCTTTTTATTTATAACCAAAGAATATTATAATATTTTATGCATTTAATTCTTGAATAATTTTTAAAATATAACAACTAATTAATCTATTAAATACTTTTTGATTTTCTTGATATTCTGAAATTGATTGTTTTTTATTAAATAAACTATCTGAAACAACTTTAATACTTATTATTGAAATATTGAATTTATTAGCTGTTGCACATAATGATGCTAATTCCATATCAATTAAATCAATATTTTTAATATCTAAAAATTTTTTATAATTGTTTTTTGAAATAAAACTATCACTACTACCAACAATACAATTTTGATGTTCAATATTAATAATATTTTTAATTTTTTCATTAATTATTTTATTAGTTTCAAAAAGTTTAGGATTTGATCTCATTTGGTTTAATTGATAACCAAAACCAGATAAATCAACATCTAAAAATTGTGCAGATGATACTAAACAAGTTTGTAAGATATTAATTTTTTTGTTAGCACATCCACAACTACCAATATTAATAATTAATTCTACATTTTTTAGATCACAAATAGCTTTAGTTAAACTAATTGCTGCATTAACTTTACCAACATCTGAAAATATGAAAGCAAAATCATTATTTAGTTTAGAAAAGTAATAATTTGTGTTGTTAATTGATTGTATATTAAATTCTTTTAATAATTCATCATTAACTTCTTCATCTAAAGCAACAACAAATAATTTCATTTTTGTCCTTTCAAAATAAGCAAAATAAAAAGCAACCACTACAATGTGATTGCCCAACTTTTCTCACGTACTTGAAGTACGTTTAAGTTCTATACTGAGTCAAAAGTTGTACGTAGTATAACTCTACATTACTTATTATATAACTTTTATTAAAAAAGTTAAATAAATATTATAATCTATGGTTGTTTTAATAAAAATATTATAAGCAAACATTATCAATTAATTTTCGTTTTAAACTTATTTTAATAGAAAATAGTAATTAATATAATCATTAAATATTATGAAAATCCAAATCTCTTTTTTATATATTCAAAAGAATTTTCATTTAAATTAGTTTTTACTATTTTGTCAAAACATTCTCTTATTAATTTTGCTAAATCTTTTTTAGTTGGAAATTTAGTAAATTTATCAAATAAAACTAAACATTGAATAACAATATAAATATTAGCATAAACATTATCTGGTTGACATTTAATTTCAATTGAATTTGCTTTCAAAAAATTGTAAATATTATAGCAATGGTAATTAAAATCATAAATTGGTTCATTATGACAAATTTTATTTCTAACTATTTTAAATAAATTCATTATTTCAATAAATTCATTTATAAAATTATTATC
>CAMWRJ010000067.1 GCA_947176635.1 uncultured Mycoplasmataceae bacterium | reverse complement strand
GATTTAGATATTGTGATTAACAAATTAAATTTAAGAAAGTTTTTTTATCAAATTGAAATTAATTACATTGAATATTTATTTAATATTGTTTTTGCTAAAACAAGAGTATTAAAAGACATTATAGTTGATTTTGAAACAGAAAAATTTGAAAAAGTATATTTTAATTATGAAATCTTATATTTAAAGCAAGAACATTTAGGATTTAATAATTCTAACTTTAAAGATATATTTCATAATGGTAATATATATTTAACTTCAGCTAGAATCATACTAACAAATAAATTTGAATACATTGCAATTAATTTGTGTGATATTTACACAACTGTATTAAGTCAAGATCACATCAAAATTGTTACTTATAATAAAGTTTTTAAAATTTATTCATTTGATGCTTATTTAATTTATATCTCTTTAGAAAGAATTGGTAAATTAATTAGTAGATACCTGTAATATTAAAATATGATGAATGATAACTTAAAACAAAAATTAAAAACAGTCCCTAAACAACCAGGATGTTATTTATGAAAAAATCAATATGGTGAAATCATTTATGTAGGTAAAGCTAAAAACTTATTTAATAGAGTTCACCAATATTTTTCAAATATACATGACCCTAAAAAATTTAGTTTAGTTAATGAAATTGCTGATTTAGAATATATTAGTGCAAATAATGAAAATGAATCATTAATTTTAGAAAAGAATTTAATTCAAAAACACTGACCTAAATACAATATATTATTAAAAGATCAATCTGATTATCCATATATTGTAATCACACAAGAAACTAATCCTAAAATTTTATATACAAGAAAAATTAATAAAGAAAAAGGTACATTTTATGGTCCTTTAGCTGATAATAATTTTCATAAATTTAAATTATATAAATTATTAAATGAAATAGTACCATTTCGTAAATGCAATAAATTACCAAAACAAAAATGTATTTATTATGATATTGGTCAATGCTTAGGACCATGCATTAAAAAGATTGACGTAGAAATTTATAATAAATGAAAAAAATACATTAATGACTTATTTAAAAATAAGAATAGTGAAATTTATGAAATTATTAAACAAAAAGAATTAAATGCATCACAATTATTAAATTTTGAAGAAGCTTTAAAATATAAAGAAATTTATGATGGATTAAAAAACTTACAATTAATGCAAGTTATGGAAGTTGCTAATAATGCTAATAATGATTATGTAGCTTATTATTATGCTCAAAACTGAATTGTGATTAATATTTTTGTTTACAAAGATAATAAATTCTTTTCTAAAAATACTTCTATTCATTTTGTGTTTGATGATTATGAAGATACATTAGTTGAATATTTAAATAATTATTATGATCTAAACACTAAACCTAATAAAGTTATTGTTAGTTTAAATGATGATAATTTAAAATTATTAAATTATGTTCATAATAATATTTTTGAAGCTCCAACTAAAAAAGTAGAACAAGAAATTATCAAAACTGCATTAGTGAATGCAAAGACTTATTTAGAAAACCATTTATTAAGTCATGAATATAAAACAAATATCATTAATTCTGGATTAGAACAATTAAGACAAATTACAAAATTAAATAAATTATCACATATTGAAATTTTTGATAACTCTAACTTAAATTTAACTAATTCAGTATCAGGAATGATTGTTTATTTAAATGGTGTATTTAATAAAAGATTATCACGTCATTATAAATTAAATACAATTGAAAATGCAAGTGATTATGAATACATGAAAGAAGTAATTTATCGTAGATATGCTAAACATCCTGAAGGAGTAGATTTAATTATCTTAGATGGTGGTAAGATTCAAGTAAAAGCTGCATTAGAATCATTAAATCAATTAAACTTAAAAATTCCAGTAATTGGCTTAAAAAAGAATGAACATCATAAAACAGAATCTATTATCTTAAGTGATTATAGTGAAATTAAATTAGATAAAAATAGCATATTATATATCTTATTATCTAAGATGCAAGAAGATGTACACAACTTTGCTATTAATTTCTTTAGAGAACAAAAAATTAATAATGATTTTAATTCATTATTAGATAGTGTTCCAGGTTTAGGTCAAAAAAGAATTAAAAAACTATATTCTGTTTATAAAGATTTAGATGAAATTAAAAAGTTATCAATTGAAGAATTAAGCCAAATTTTACCTAAGTCTGTTGCTATTAATTTAATTGAAGTTTTAAATAAAAATAAGTAAAAGAAAACTACTAAATGTTGAAATAATGCATTTAGTAGTTTTATATTATCTATCTTTATTAATTTTCAGGTGGAGTTGCTCTTACTTCAATTCTTGCATTAACAAAATTGAATTGTTCATAATATTGTTTTAATTCTTCAGTTGGAACATATATTGTTATCTGGCTAGCACCAGTAACATTATTGGAAAATGCAGTTCTAGCTGGATATGAATTATATGGTGTTGAATCATAAAAAACAACTTCTGAAGAAAAATAAACTCATTTTAAATAATTGCAAGCAATAAAAGTCCTAGTGTCGAATTTATTAAAATTTTTTGGAAAGACTATATTTTCTAATTTTGTTTGTTGAAAATTTCCTACTATTGTAGACTTAACATCATTATTTAAAATAATTTTTCTTAAATTTTTGTTTCGTCACAACAGCATAAGTTCTCCATTTGTTGAATTATCACCAGAACCTAAATATTGTTTCATTAATGACATATCTAAAATTTCAATATTATCGTTACGAGAAAGTGCTTGTTGATTAATTCTAGTCACATAACCTGGAATAATAATATGACTTTGTTTTTTTCATTGATCAGTTAAACCAGTTAATGTTTTTTTTTCGCTATTTTTATATATAAATCAACTATCAGGTGATCATGGAACTTTAAAATCTAAATTTTTAATAATTAATTGATTGTTATTTAATTCAAAATTTGTATTACTTTCATTCAATTTATATTTTAAATAATCAGTGCTTAATTGTATAACTAATTCAAAATTATCATTAATTAAAATATTTAAAATATCATTAACTTTAAATTTATTTTTATTTGAAATTTTTAAATTAGTGTAAATTATTTTTTTAATTTCATTAAGATTTTGATTTATATATTCATTAAACTCTTTTGGTTCATATTGTTTAGTATCTGTATGAATAATACTATTTAACGAATCCATTAATTCTTGTAAATTACTAAATTTAATTAATGTATATAGTTTTAAATTAGAAATTACAATATTACCATCCACAATTCAATTACTATCACTTGGTGTAAATTTATTTGGATGAATTGGTTCAATAATTAAATTCGGTTCTTCATATCTTATATTACCAATTTGATTAGGATTAATATTAGGTCTTAATTGATTTTTTATACTATTTAAATCATTACTTGAATCAGTTAATTTATTGTTGTCAATTATGCCTTGAATTTGATCTTTTAAATTATCTAAAATTGTTGTATCTATTTGAATTGGAGTAAAGAAATCACCTAATAACTTTTCATTTTCTTCAAAAGATATTGTTAATGTATTTTTATTTAATGTAGCTGGTGTTAGTTCTGAACTAGCTAAA
>CAMWRJ010000066.1 GCA_947176635.1 uncultured Mycoplasmataceae bacterium | reverse complement strand
ACATCTCCAAGTTTAACAATAGCCATTATTGAACTATTGAGATCTATTAAAATAAATTAATTACAATAGTCTTTAAATATTTTGTAGAATATATACAAATATCTTATATAAGAGGAATTAATTTATGAAAAGAAATGAAATAATTGATACAATTGGGAAAGAATATTTTATTTCTAATATTGAAGAAGATGGATTTAGTTATAAACAAGTTTTACATAGGCCAATAGAAGGATATTATAAATTAGATTTAAGATTTGAAAAAGATAATTATTCAATATTGGTAGAAACTAAAAGAAACAAAAAAGAATTTAATAAAAATGATATTAATCAAATACAAGAATATGCAAAATTAGAGCGTGAATATAAAAAATTTAATAGTATAATTTCGATTTTATATGACATTAAAAACGAAACTATTAAAGTTTGAAAAGATGAAGTTCTTTTAGAAGATGAAAAAACTATAAACTCAATGGATTATTATATAAATTTATATTCAAATAAAAAAAATGATAAAAATAATGTGATAGACACAACAAATTCATTAAATGATGATTTACATGCATATGGTATATCAGAACAAAGAAGAAGTCAATTTGTAGGTAGTTTATTAGTTGCATTAAATAATGGTTTAATATTTGATAATAATTTAGAAACATATGAATTAATTGAAAGGATAAAAAGAATTTTAAAATCTAAAATAGAAAATGATAATAATAAACAATTAAAAACTGATTTGTTAATAAAAATTTTAGAACATCAAGAAATAAAAGAAATTTCAAGTAAAAAATTTTGTAATTTATTAGATAAAATAAAAAGAAATTTAATACCTTATATAGATTCAAATACATCTGAAGGGGATGATTTACTAAATTTGTTTTTTACAACTTTTAATAAATATGTAGGAAAAGCAGATAAAAATCAAGCTTTTATTCCAACACATATAACTGATTTTATGTGCGAAATAGCAAATATTTCAGAAAATTCAAGAGTTTTAGATCCAACGTGTGGTTCAGGTTCGTTTTTAGTACAAGCAATGTCTAAAATGTTGGGGAAAGCAGGAAATAATGAAAAGTTGCGTGAAAATATAAAGAAAAATCAAATTTTCGGAATTGAAAAAGAAGAGAAAGCTTTTGGATTAGCAACAACAAATATGTTAATACATGAAGATGGTAAAACAAATGTTATATTAGGTTCTTGTTTTGAAAAAGAAGAATGAATTAAGAAAAACAACATAAATATTGTTTTAATGAACCCACCTTTTAATGGACAAAAAATGCCTAATGACTGTCCAAAAATTAAAAAGAAAGATATGGATGCAACAAAAGGATTTTATTTTGTAAAATATATAGCTGATGTAGTAAATAAAGGTAAATTAGTTACTATTTTGCCACTGCAATGTGCAATCGGTAATGATTCTGCAATAAATGAATGAAAACATAAGATGTTAAAGAATCATACTCTTAAAGCTGTATTTTCTTTACCAGATGATATATTTCATCCTGGAGCATCAGTTAACACATGTATAATGTTATTTGAATTAGATTCACCTCATAATTCAAATAATCCAACTTTTTTTGGTTATTATAAAGATGACGGGTTTATTAAAAAGAAAAATAAAGGTAGAATAGAAAAAAGAGATTGAAATACGACAAAAAAAGAGTGATTGTATTTATTTAATCATTTAGAAGTTAAACCAGGATATTCAGTGCTAAAAAATGTTGATGCTAACGATGAATGATTAGCAGAAGCTCATATGGAAACAGATTATTCTATATTAAAAGAAGATGATTTTGTAAAAACAATTAGAGAATATATAGCTTTTAAAATAAAAACTGGAGGAAAAATTTAATGTTATTTATTGATTTTTCTAATTGAGAATGATTTAAAATAGGTGACATATTTAAATTAGAAAAAGGAAAATGTTCTAATGCTCCTGATTTAGAAGAAGGAAATGATATACCTTATATTGGTGCAAAAAAGAACGAAAATGGGTTTATGGGATTTTTTAAATATGATAAAAAATTAGTATCAAAAGAAAATTGTATTTGTTTTATTTCTCAAGGAGCAGGTAGCAATGGATTTTGTAATTATTTTGATATAGAAACAATACAATCAACATCGAATGTACTAGGATATAATAAAAATTTGACACCAAATATTGGTTTATTTATAGTTACAGTATCTGATTTAGAAAGACCAAAATGATGTTTTGGTAGAGGTAGAGCTCCAAAATTAAAAAATGAAATGATAAAATTACCATCTAAAAATGGTGAACCTGATTGAGAATTTATGGAAAATTACATTAAAATCTTAAGAGAGAGAGAGAGAGAGCCATCAATTTGATTTATTTTTAAAAACAAAAAAGAGTTCTCAATTAATTTCATTAAAACAAGTAAAATGAAAATGATTTTATATTAATGAATTTTTTGATAAAAATATAAAAATTAAAAAACTCTCATCTGAGCCTGAAGAAAAAGGAATAATACCTTATATTAGTTCTTCATCATTAAATAATGGTATTTCATCTTATATTAATGAAAAAAATTGTTTCTTTGATTCATGTATTACAGTATCAACAAATGGAAAATGCTTTAGTGCTTTTTTTCAAAAAATAAATAATGGTTTTTGTGTTTCAAGTGATGTAGAAATTTTATATAATCAAAGATTTACAATGAATAGATATCTTTTTATTGTTTCTTTGTTAAATTTAGAACAATTTAAATGAGGTTATGGTAGAAAACCTAAAAAAGATAAAGTTTTTAATACAAAAATAATGTTACCCATAGATTCTTTTGGGAAGCCAAATTGAAAATTAATTGAAGAATATATTGAAATAATTTTGCAAAAAGAGATGTCAAAAATAATAAATTTGTTTTAAAAATTTATATGAGTTTTAAAAGTACATTTTAAAATAATTCAAAAAATTAAAGAAGATTATATAATTAATTAATTTTTTATATTAATTTGGAATGAGTTTGAAAAGCGTGTCTTGACATTAAAATTGGACGCTTCCGAAAATAGGGGGCGTCTTTTAAATGAAATCTTATAAACAATTACAACCAAGTGAATGAATATACTTTTTTGAATTATATGAAAAAGATATAGAACGATTTTATTATGAATATTATTTTTTAAGAAATAAACAAATAACTAAGTATAGAAAAAATATTTTTAAGAATAAGTAAAAAAATACATTTATAATAATTGTAATATTGATGTACTTATGAGTAATACAGAAAAATCACCTAAAAAAGGGAAAGGTTCTGGTAGACAGAAAAAAGATAAAACATCAGCTAATATTAAAAGAGAAATTTGAAAAGAAATAATCGATAAAGTTCCTGATGAATTTTTAGATGATATTATCGGTTGAATTAAGAAATCATTAAAAAATGATAAGCATAAAGAAAATGAAAAATTGAAAAAATTATAAAGATATTAAATGTTAGTTCAAGAAAACTTGCAATTGCTAGGACATGTCCTCTAACAATAAATAATTATAGATAATTTTAGAATTATTCTTTCAAACATGTACAATACTGTATTGAATGAATTTTTATTGATTCAAATTGATAATGTTATGAGTTAATAAAAGGGACGAGTCATTTAAGTGTGTCTGATAAGAAAGGACACACTTTTTGTATGC
>CAMWRJ010000065.1 GCA_947176635.1 uncultured Mycoplasmataceae bacterium | reverse complement strand
AAATAATCAAAAATTATTAGCAATAATATTTAATGATAATCAAACTACAAAAATAGAAAAAAGACAAGATTTTAGTATTGGTTATGATGCAGAAAATAATTTAGTTTTTATTAATATTTTCAATCAAGAATTTAATAATAAATATGAATATGGATTAATTTATCCAACAAAAGAATTTTTAGAAGATTTAACAAATTTTAGTGGTTTATATTTAAATAATTATATTAATCATTCAAAATTAGTAGTCGCAAAAATTATTGATTTAGAACCTGTACCTAATACTCATTTAAATTATTGTGATGCACAAATTGACAAAGACAAAATTGTTAAAATTGTTTGTGGTGCAAAAAATGCTAGAAAAGATTTAATCACAGTTGCAGCACTTGATAGAACTCTAATTCCAACTGGTTTATTTATCAAAAAAGGTAAATTAATGAATTTAGATTCAAATGGAATGCTTTGTAGCGCAAAAGAATTAAAATTAGAAAATGAAGCTAGTGGTATTATGGATTTGGATTCAAATAAATATCAAATTGGTGATATCTTTAAAGATGTTTATGTTAATTTAAAATAGGAGAAAATAATGGAATACAATAAAAAACTTTATGATGCTTTATTAAAAATGTCTTTAAAATATGATGAATTAAACAAAACATTAGAAAGTGGAGAAAATCTTTCAATTTCTCAAATCAAAGATTTAAATAAACAAATTAAAAATTCATCTAAAGTTATTGAACCATTTAGAGAATATCAAAAATTAGTAAATAATGGTAATGATGCTGAAAATATGCTTAAAACTGAATCTAATCCTGAAATGATTGAATTATTACAATTAGATTTAGATGAAGCTAAAAATAAAATTCCTGAATTAGAACAACAATTAAAAATTTTATTATTACCTGTTGACCCAAATAATGATAAAAACGTTATTGTTGAAATGAGACCGGCTGCTGGTGGAGATGAATCTTCTATTTTTGTTGCAAATTTATTTGATACTTATAAGAAATATATTGAAAATAATGGATGAAAATTAAAAATCTTAGACATTTCTCCACAAGCACATGGATATGATTTTATTTCATTCTCTGTTGTTGGTGATGATGTATATAGTAAATTAAAATTTGAATCAGGTGTTCATCGTGTTCAAAGAGTTCCTGCTACTGAATCGAAAGGAAGAGTACACACTTCTACAATTACAGTTGCTGTTTTACCTGAACAAGATGATATTGAAATTAAAATAAATCCAAGTGATTTAAGAATTGATACTTATCGTGCTTCTGGAGCTGGTGGACAACACGTTAACAGAACTGAATCAGCTGTAAGAATTACACATATTCCTACTGGAATTGTTGCTGCTTGTCAAGAAGGTAAATCTCAAATTGAAAATAGAGAGACAGCAATGAAAATGTTAAGAGCTAAATTATGAGAAGCAGAAGAAACTAAAAAGAATTCAGAACTTGCTAGTTTAAGAAAAGGACAAGTAGGAACTGGTGAAAGATCTGAAAAAATTAGAACATATAATTATCCTCAAAATAGAGTAACAGATCATAGAATTGGCTTAACATTAAATAAACTAGATAATATTATGCTTGGTAATTTAGATGAAATTATTGATACTTTAATTGCTAATGAGCAAGCTGAATTAATGACTTCATTAGAAATATAGTATGACATATTTAGAATTATTTAATAAATTAAAAGAAATTAATAAAGATACTTATTTAGATGAAATTATTTATGAATTCATCTATGATGAGTGTGTTTTTGATTTATTAACTTTTATTGAATTTCGTCATAAATTTAAAAAAGATTATAAAAAAGTGATTAATAAATTTCAAAAAGTGATTAATAATAAAATTCCATGAGAAAGAATATTGAAATACTGCTATTTTTTAAATTTAAAAATTAAATTAAATAAAAATGTTTTCTCTCCTAGAAAAGATACTGAATTTTTAGTTAATTCTTTTTTAGTAGATAATCCAAATCTTAAAAACAAAACAATACTAGATTTAGGAACTGGTAGTGGTTGTATTAGTTTAGCAATTGCTTGCAATATTGATAGTTCTAATTTAATTGTTGGTTATGAAAATAATAATAAAGCTATTAAAAATACTTTAATTAATTTTAAAAACTATAATAAAAAAATTAAATTAATTAAGAAAGATTATTTAAAATGTATTGTTCAAAATAAATTAATTAATTCCGATTATATTATTTGTAACCCTCCTTATATTAACCAAAATTATCAATTAGATAATAATGTTATTAAATACGATCCAAAATCAGCATTATTTTCTAACGATGATGAAATAAAATATTACAAAAGAATTATTGAATATTTTAATAAACAAATAAATATTAAAAAACTTTATTTTGAAATTGGTTATAATCAAAAACAATTATTAATAGATTTTTTAAATGATTTTAAAAATCTAAAATATGAATTCAAACAAGATTTAAATAATGTAGATAGAGTTTTAATTGTTAGTAGATAAAAATAAAAATCATAAGTTAAACATGTCTCCTAATAATGAAAACCTTTAAGTTCACTATTAGGGGCATGTTTAGTTTCTTATGATTTATAAATTAAAAATTTTTATGGTCTATTTAAATTAATAATTGTTCCTGAAAATACATTTCTTAATATGTTTTCGACATTGTTATTAGAAACATAAATAACTAAATTAGGTATATTATCAAATGCACCTGTCCCAATAGAAGTAACTGTATTTGGTAATGTTATTTCACTTAATTTACTACATCCATTAAATGCATCAACACCTATATTTTTAAGATTGTTTGGTAAATTTATTTTTTCTAGTGATTTGCAATTTCAAAAAGCTAATTGCTCAATATCTGTAATATTATTGTGCAAATTGATAGTTGATAAATTTATACAATCTTCAAAAGTTCTACCTTGGATTAATGTAGTAGAATTTGGTATATTAATATTTGATAATGAGCTACATCATCTAAAAGCGCCACGTTCTATAATATTAATATTATTAGGTATAAAAATATTATTTAAATTTATACAAGCAGAAAATATAGAGTTTGCTAATGTTGTTAAGTTTGGAGGTAATTTAACATTTCTCAAATTTTTACATCCCATAAACGCAGATCAACCAATTGTTGTAATTGTTTCAGGCAAATCAATATAATTTAATGAAGTGCATTTAGCAAAACTAAATTTACCTATTGTTTTAATATTTTTAGGTAAAATAATCTTTTTTAAATATTCCAATTCAGAAAAAACGCCTTTAAAATTAGTATTTCAAACAGTTTCAAGACTATCAATGAAACCTGAACCTTGACCCCCATCAGGTAAAACTGTTATTTTAGTTTAAGATAAATCAATATAAGTTATGTTTTTATTTAAAATAAATGGTTCTGTAGAAAGAGAAGTTGTTATTGATGGTAAAACTAATTTATTTTCTTTTTTTCCTAATTCTGATAATCCTGTTATTTTAGTACCATCTCATGTAAATCAATTTACTGGAGATTCTTCAGGAGCAACTCATAAACTTATATTTTTTAATGCTATATTATCATAAGTTATTTCTATATTACTATTTGAATTAGATATAAATTTATATAAACCAATATTTGATTTTAAATTAATATTAATTGCACTATTTACATATGTTGGAGTTG
>CAMWRJ010000064.1 GCA_947176635.1 uncultured Mycoplasmataceae bacterium | reverse complement strand
AATTCACCTAAACTTTGATTTTCAACAGTTTTTACAGCTTTAAATAAATCAAAAATTCTATAGTTTAAATAACCACTAATATTTCCATCAGTACCAACTGTAATTGCATTTTCTTCAATGAAAGTGTTAACTGAATTTCATAATTCTTGAAGATCGTCGTCTGAAATTGTTAAATCTGTATAATATGTTAAATTTTTAATTACTAATTTGTTTCCATCTTCTAGAACAACATTGCTATTTGTTTGTACTGAATATTTGAAGTAATTTCCACTTTTATCATTTAAAGTAATTACAAAATTATTATCAGCATTTAATGAAATATCATCAATTTCATCAACAGCAACTGCACCAGCATTACTTGTTTGTAAATTTCTAATAACTAATGTTTTTAAATCTGACATATGAGTTGTGATGTCATTTTTAAATTCTTTAGCTGTAAATTTTCTTGATGAATCAATAATGTAATTATTAACTGCATTATATAAGTTTTGTAAATTAATAAATGTTTTACCTGTATAGAACATTAAATTTTGTATTTGAATGTTATTACCCACAATTAAACTACTTTGTTGGTCTGGAACAAATTTATATAAGTTTGCTGGTTGAATTTTTAATGTATCACTACTGTATATAACATTACCAATTGCATCTGATGATATTGATAAAGCATCAGCAATTACTTTTTTGAAGTTTCTAGAGTCTATTTGACTTTGGAATTCAGATAATAAGAATTGATTTTCAGGTTTGTTAATGTATTCTTGAATTTTTGTACCTAAATTATTCAAGTTATCATTTGTAATATTTGCAGCTGTATAGAATGTTAAATTTTTAACTAATAATTTGTATCCATCTAATTCAAAATTATCATTTTCTGCAAATTGATATTTGATGTAATCATTAGTAAATGTGATTTCTAATTGGTTTTCAGCATTAAATGATACTTTGCTAACTTTATCTGGATCAATTGTTTCAGTTTGAGAAATATATAAATTGTTTAAAACAATGTTTTTAATTTCATCATTATTGTTTGTTATTTGAGTTGAAAATTCTTGAGCTGTATATTTTCTGTTTGAAGCGACAATATAAGAATTAAGAGCAGAATATAATGAATCTAATCTAACTAAACTTTGTTCTGTAAAGAATTGGAAATTGTTTACTACAATACTACCAGCAACTAATGAATTATTTTGAGCAGTTGTTGTAAATTTTTGCAATGTTAAAGGATTGATAAATAAAGAGTTATTTGTAAAGCTAATGTTGTTAATTGATAATTTATTAATTCCTAAATGAGTTGCGATTTGATTTGTAAAGTCTTCTGAATTAATTTGATTTGTAAATTCGTTTTGTGTAAATTGATTTGATGATGAATTAATGTAATCTTGAATAAAACTTTGTAAGTCATTTAATTTTTGTTCTTCAATTTGAATTGCTGTATAGAATGTAAAATTCTTAACAATTAATTTGCCATTTTTTCACTCAACTTTATTATTTGGTTCAAGTGAATATTTTTTGTAAGTAACATTTAATGATATTTCTAATTCTTGTGTTGCTTCATTGAAATTAACAGTATCAATTTCATTTGCATCAATTTTTTCAGTTTCTGAAATGTATAAATTTTCTGCCACTAAATCTTTAATAGTTGCATTACTAATATTATTAGCAGCATCTGTAAATTCAGTTACTGTAAATTTTCTTGCTGGATTAATAATGTAGTTATTAATTGCACTATATAAACCATCTAATTTTACTAAACTTTGTGATGTGTAGAATTGTAATCCAGTAACAACTAATTCACCATTACTTAAAACATTTGATGTTGAAGTTGATACAAATTTTTTCATATCATTTGTTGTAATTGTTAATGTTGATTTTTCAAATTTAATTTCATTAATTGATGATAATGGAATTCCAAGCGAAGATGAAATTAATGCTTTAAAAGATGTTGAAGCAATTTGATCTGTAAATTCAGTTAATGTGTATTGATTAGCTAAATCATTAATAAAGCCTTGAATATTATTTTGGAAATTATCTAATTTAGTTGGTTCAATTTGAATTCCTTCATAGAAAGTCAAGTTGCTAATAATTAATTTGTTATCAATTAAATCTACATTGTATGCTGGAGTTAAATTATATTTTTTATAGTTGTTTTGTAAAGTGATTTCTAATTTTTTTGTAGCATCATTAAAGTCAACACTTAATATATCTGCTAAACTAATGTTTTGATTTTCAGCAATATATAAATTTTGTGAAATTAATGTTTTAATTGCATTAGAATTATTTTCTACTTCGCTATCAAATTCATTTAATGTATATTTTCTTGTTGAATCTAAAATATAGTTTTTAATTGCATTATAAAGTGTATCTAAATTAATTAAGTCTTGTGCTGTATAAAAATTTAATTTTGTAACTTGAATATCACTTATTATTTTATTTGCTTCATTAACATATTTTGTCATTGCAGGAGGAGTAATTTTTAGAATATCATTATTAAATTCAATTCTATTAATTGCGCTTTCAGGAATAGAAAAGTGAGCAGCAATTTCAGTCTTAAAAGCTTTTGAATCTAATTGATCATTAAATTCATCAAGTGTATATTGATTTGTTGCTGAATTAATATAGTTTTGCACTGCTTCTTTAAAAGTATCAATTTTATTTTTTTGTAATTGATAAGCTGTATAGAATGTGAAGTTTGAAACTGTAATAATATTATTGTTTAAAGTTACATTTGGACTATTAATTGTTGTTGTGTAATCGATACGACCATTATCTTTTAATGTAATTTCTAATTTATTTAAATTTTCTTCAAAAACTAATGTGTCAATTTCTAAAGTATCAGCTGATCTTGAAGAAACATTAACTTTTAAAAAGTTAGTAATTTCAGATTTTGCAATAGCATTATTGTTATTGATGTAACTTAAAAATTCACTAGAAGTATATAAGTTATTTGGTTCTAAAACTTTATCATTAAATAAATCATATAAACCACCTAAATTTTGTATTTCAAAAGCTTTATAAAATTCTAATGTAGAAACATTTAATGTAATTGTTTTAGCTTTTGAATCATAAGTAGCTAAGTTATCAGCTGGAACAATGCCATCTAATGAATATTCAAATTTTTTATTTAAAGATATTAAAATTTCTTCATTTGAACCACTTACTAAATATTCAACATTAGTAATTAAATGTCCTGCTTTTTTATCTTTTGAATATAAACTATTTTTTACAAAATCAACATAGTTTTGATCTGAAAATTTAGTTCTTGTTAACTTATATTGATCAATTCCATCTTGTAATGATTTTATTAAAAATTCAATATTTGTTTTTGTAAATATAGTTTGTGTATCTGCTTCTTTGCTAGCATTTGTACTATTAATTAAAACTGCTGCAGCTCCAGCAACCCCACCAGTAATTAATAATGTCGAAAATGCTCCAATTATTATTGTTTTTTTATTCATTTTTACACTCCTTTTTTAGCAAAAAAAGTACATTAATGATTATTTAATTACCTTTTTGAAAAAAATGGGTAAAAATACAAGAAAAAATAGAGTTTTTGTTTTATTTCTAAACCCTATTTTCACAATTTTGATATAATAAACACATATTAATGATATTTAATTTATTATTACATAATAAGTATAATAAAGGTAATTAAATAA
>CAMWRJ010000063.1 GCA_947176635.1 uncultured Mycoplasmataceae bacterium | reverse complement strand
ATTTTATATTTTACAATCATTAATTGATTTGTCAGTAAATCATGAATTTGAATTTAAAAATTCTTATTCTAATTTATCAATAAAAATTAATCCTTCAACAATTATTAAAGAAATGAAAAAATCAAAATATACATTAGCTGTTGAATCTTTATATAATCATTTTTTTAAAGATATAACTAAATTTAATTTTTCTCAAAATATATTACATTACATACAAGATTATTATTTCCCTGATTTTCCATTCTCTAACTTAGATTCATTAGTGCAATCAATAATTAATTATGTAGATAATGTAATGTTTGATGAAAATAACAATGATAATTGAATTCAAAATCATGATGATGAATTAGTATATCAAGCATTAAAGGTATTAGCTCAATAATGCAATTCAAAAAATATTCAGCAAATGATTTTAATTTAATTGTATTTGAATTAAAAAATTTAAAAGCAGCAATTGTAGATACTGATACAATTTATGGAATTATTAGTGTTGATACTAGTTTAATTTATAAGATTAAACAAAGAACATTTAATAAAAAAATTATCACTTTTATTAATGATATAAATTTAATTCCAAATTTAAATGAAACACAAATTAATTTTTTAAAAACCTTCTGACCAGGTGGAATAACAGTTATTAAAGATTCAATTTCATATAGAATGCCAAATGATAAATTTTTATTAAAATTATTAGATGAATTTAATATTTTATATTGTTCAAGTGCTAATATTAGCAATTATAATGTCATTCAACACTTAGATGAAGCAAATTTAATGTTTGACGTATCAAAATATTATTATGATTTATTTTTAATTGATAATTATATTGATAATAAAGCTAATATTGCTAGTACTATTGTTGATATCGATAAATGAAAAATTATCAGACATGGTTATAGATTTAATGATGTTGAAAAATACATAGATGATTTAAAATTATGAAATGTTATTTAAAAAACAAATATAATAAAATTTATATTGCTAATGATCATGCTGGAATTGAATTAAAACAATATTTAATTAAATATTTACAAAAATATTATGATGTTGTTGATTTAGGTACAAATGAAATAAATAAATCTGTTGATTATCCTGATTTTGGTTTCAAATTAGCTCAAAAAGTTAATGAAGACATTAATTGTTTAGGTATTGCTATTTGTGGTTCAGGTAACGGAATTAATATTGCATGTAATAAAAATATTTGTATAAGAAGTGCGATTTTATATAACACAAAAGCTGCTATTTATGCAAAAAAACACAATGATGCTAATATTATTGTTTTTAGTTCAAGATTTATTAATAAATACAAAAATAAAAGATATTTAAAAAAGTTTTTATCAACTAATTTTGAAGGCAATAGACATCAAAACAGAATTGATAAAATAAAAGAACTTGAATTAAAATCTTTTAAAGATAAATAATATATTACAATAAGATCAATTTCTTTATGAAATTGATTTTTTATTTATTATTCATTGTAAAAACTTTAGTTAAGATAGGAATTATAAATTCTTTTTATATTGCTTAAAATGTTTTCAATTTTCTTTTAAATATTCTCTTTTATCAATTAATTCATCTTTATGAACTCATTTATTTAAATATTTTTGATTTTTTTCATCTCATACTCTTCCATTTTTTGGATTGATACTAATTAAATTATTGTCATAATTACTATGTAAATTAGGTGTTAAATTTAAGCAATTTAAATGTTTTATTCCGTATAAAAATAATTTTATTCTTTTAAAAAAATTATCCTCATTTACTATTCATTTTAACAATGTTTTATTTCTACCAATAATATGGGCTTTTTCAGTTTCTGAACCACCATCATTTTCAATCGAATAATAATTATTATAAGGAGCTATTTTATTTTTTAATAAACATGAATTTTTAAAATATTTATCTAATTTATCACTTATATCATTTTTATTATTAACATCTAATTTAATACCTTGCGACAATAATTTTTGTTCTATATATTCATAATAATCAGTCATGTTAGCAAAATTTGATGAATTAATTATTACTTTATTATCTTTTTTAAAATTCATTTCATTCTCTACAAATTCTGTATTTAAGCTCGTATTTAATTGAAAGAATTGTTTATTTGTATCCATAAAAATATTTTTAAATTTAGGTGATAATTTCATAAATTCATCAATTGAATATTCATTAATTTCATTAATGTTTTTTAGATCAATATCTAATCATTTACCCTTTTTCTCACAATATTTATTAATAGCATTTAATAAATTTCCACCATTATATTTTTCAATATTATTTACAATAATAAAAGGATTATTTTTCCAATTTAATTCTGCTCCAGAAGGATTTGAACCTGTAAAATATGAAACCATTGTTTTTAATGTTGTTTTTGTGAAATTTGCATTTGTTATAAAAGCTTGATTAATTTCAAAAATTTTCTTATCTGTTAAATCAATTAAATTTTCTTTCTTATTTTCATATTTATTTTTATCAATAGAATCTAAATCTAAAAATTTATTTCTAAATTCTTTAACAATTGTTTTTTTATAATATTCAGTTTTTAACATCGATTTATCAGTATGTCTATAACTGTTAACATTATAATTATTGTCTTTTTTTATTTGTAAGATTTGTCTATAAATTCTTTTTTGATCATCAAATAAGAAATACCCTTTAAAGAATAATTTTGCTGATTTACCATTATTATCTTTATATGATTTTGTGATAAATTCACAAGTTAATGCATTATATTTTTTCATAAAATAATCCTAAAATTTAAAACTTTTAAAAATTTCTTCTAGTACAGAAACTACAATTGAATTACCTGCTGTGTAAATAATTTTTGTTTCATTTAATAATTTAGTTTTTGCTACATTTTCATAATCTTCATCACTAAATCCCATATACCTATAGCATTCTTTTGCAGACATTTTTCTTAATTTTTTATCACTAGTATAAATTTTTATTCTACTATTTGCACCAGATGCAGTCAATGTGGGTCCTGAGTAATCTTCATAATAAACATATGATTCAGAATTAAAATTTGTGTAACCTTTTAATGTTGATTTTTTAATGTTAGAAGAAGAAATTATTGGATTTGATAATTGATATTTTAATAAATAATCTAAATTTAATTTTTTATCATATTCAATATCTAATATGTCTTTTAAAATCTTTTTGTTTTTTTGTTTTATATTTTCTAATTCTGGAAATTTAAAATTATTTTGTTTCATTATATCTTCTCTAACAGATATACAAAATACACGTTCTCTAGATTGTGGTGAATTAAAGTTTATAGAATTTAATTTATATGTTTTTGAAATATAACCCAATTTTTTTAATTCATTTAATCATTGCTCATATGCAATATTATGTTTTTGTGAAATTATATTTTTAACATTTTCTAAAACTAAATATTTTGGTAAATTATTTTTATTTGAATTGTATGTTTCTTTTAAAATACGTTCTACTTCTCACAATAAACCACTTCTAGTATTTGAATTCTTCTCCATTCCTTTTTGTTTACCTTGAACAGATAAGTCTTGACAAGGGAAAGAATACGTAAAAATATCAATCTGATCTGGTAAATCGATTGATTTTGTTTTTGTAATATCAAATTTGTTATTTAAAAATTTATTACTTATATATATATATATATATATATGATAAAGAATTTTTAATTTTATATAATGATT
>CAMWRJ010000062.1 GCA_947176635.1 uncultured Mycoplasmataceae bacterium | reverse complement strand
GTCCTATAATGCTTGATGAAATAGCAACATTAAAACTATCAACATCGTTCTCCATATTAAATTTAATTGAAATTGTAGATAATTGTTTTAAATAATTTGAAACACCTTTACCTTCATTACCAAAAATAATAATTTTTTTCTTATCTATTAATTCATTTTTGATTTTTATAAGATCTTGTGAAGAATTATCTAAATTTGTAATAATAATTTCATAATTTAAAGATTTTAATTTTGAAACAAAATCTAAATTATTAATTTCAATAACATTTTCATTAAATACATAACCAGAAGATGAAGAAATTAATTTTTCATTGTTAATGTTAGCACAATTGAATAATAATATTTTTTGATATCCTAAACCCAACATTGTTCTAATAATCATTCCAACATTTTCAGGATTTTGAACATTTTCTAATAAAACAATATTTTTATCATTGTTATTAAATTGTATAGATGTTGTTTTTGGTGGTTTTTTAACTAAAGCAAAAACATAATTAAATTTTTTATTAGTATTAATTTTGTTAATAATTTGTTCATTAACAATTAAAATTTGTTCAGAATTATTTTTAATTGCATTATCTACTAAATCAATTTTAGATTCTAAAACAATTAAAGTATCAATTTTAAATTTATTTTTTATTGCTTCTTTAATAATATTTTGAGAAGACAATAAGAATAAATTATTTTTTTTAAAATTTAATATTTGTTTAATAATCGGATTCGATAATGAACTAATAACTTTTGTTTTCATAAATTTCAAGAAATATAAAAATATCATTTATGAATTAATCTCATAAATGATAGATATTATAAATTATGCATTTGTTTGATTATTTAATGCTTTAGCTAATCTTGATTTTGTTCTATTTGCTTTATTTTTGTGAATGATACCTTTTCTAGCAATTGTATCAATTGATTTGTAAGCGCTAGATAAAGAACTTTCATTTAAATCATTACGAGTTTTTTTGATTTGTGTTCTAGTAGCAGCTAGTTGTGGATGTCTGTTATCATGTTTTTTCTTGTTTTTAATGCATCTTTTTTCATTAGAAATGATGTTAGCCATGGGAATCTCCTCTTTGTTAAAATTAAACTTTTTTGTTGTTTATTACACTTTATTTTGTATCTGTTAGTTAATAATTAGTTTTTAATATAACTATATTATTATATAATTTTTGTCTTTAATAGTAAAATTATTTTATATAGATATGAAAAAAGTAGACAAAAAATTAAGTTTAAATGAACAAAAAAACAATAATAAATTGATTCAACAAGAAATTAATGAATTATTATTTTTACATTTTCAACTTGTAAAAAATGATGTATATGACACTTATATGTCATTTTTGAAAAAAAATTTTTTGGATGATTTTTCAGAATTACTAGACAAAATGTTTGTTAACAAGGAGAAATCAAAAAATGAAAAAGATGACATCAAATGAAATTAGACAATCGTGAATAAATTTTTTTGAAACAAAGAAACACCTATTTTTATCACCGGTTTCTTTAATCCCTCATAATGACCCATCATTATTATGAATTAATAGTGGTGTTGCAACATTAAAAGATTATTTTAGTGGTAAACAAAATCCCCCATCTCAAAGATTAGTAAATTGTCAAAAAGCAATTAGAACTAATGATATTTTTAATGTAGGTAGAACTTCAAGACATCAAACAATGTTTGAAATGCTTGGTAACTTTTCAATTGGGGATTATTTTAAAATTGAAGCAATTAATTTTGCTTTTGAATTGTTAACAAAAGTATGAAAAATTAAAATAGATAAATTATGAATAACAGTTTTTAAAGATGATGAAACAGTTTATAACGAATGAATAAAATTAGGTATTCCTAAATCAAGAATTTTAAAATGTGACAGAGATAGAAATTTTTGAGATATTGGTAGTGGACCTTGTGGTGGATGTAGTGAAATTTATTATGATCGTGGCGAAAAATACGATTTTGATAAATTAGGAGAAAAATTAATTATTGAAGATATCGAAAATGATAGATATATTGAAATTTGAAATATTGTTTTTAGTGAATTCAATAATGAAGGAAATGGAAAATATACTGAATTAAGTAGAAAAAATATTGATACAGGTGCAGGTTTAGAAAGAATTGCAAGTATTTCACAAGACACACCAACAAATTTCGAAACTGATTTATTCTTTCCTATTATCCAAGCAGTACAAAAACATACTAATAAAAAATATGATATTCAAAATTATTTCAAAAAAAATCCTGAACAAGAATTAATTAACTTTAGATTAAGAGTAATAGCAGATCATCTAAGAGCTTCATTATTTGCTATTTCTGATGGTGCTATTCCTTCTAATAAAGATAGGGGATACATTATTAGAAGATTAATTAGAAGAGCAATGGTTTGTGCTGAATTATTAAATATTGAAGGTGTTCAATATATTTATGATGCTGTAGATGCAATTATTAAAATTATGGATGAATATTATCCTTATTTAAAATATAAAAAAGAAACTAGTTTAAAATTGATAGTTGAAGAATATGAAACATTCAAAAAAACATTATCAACAGGTTTAAAATATTTTAATAAAAATTTAGAACAAAACAATATTAGTCCAGAAGTAATTTTTGAAATTGTAACAACATATGGTTTTCCAATTGAATTAATTAAGGAAATTTGTGAAGAAAAAAATATTGAAATTGATTTAGTAGGATTTGAAAAATTATATAAACATCATCAAGAAATATCAAATTCTAAAAATAATGTTATTGGTATTGAAAAACAAAATGCAGCTTTAGTTAATTTAGATGTTGAATCAAAATTTGATTATTACTTATATGATTCATTATCTAAAGTTGTTAAATTATTTGATAAAGATTTTAATGAAGTTACACAATTAAATAATCAAGAAGGTTATGCAATTTTTGATGTTACACCTTTCTATGCTACAAGTGGTGGTCAAATTTGTGACACTGGGTATGTTAATGATATTCAATTTATTAATGATGTAATTAAATGTCCTAATTTACAACATTTACATCATTCAGATAATTTTTGCTTAGCATTAAATGAAGAAGTAAATTTAAAGATTAATAAAAAAGACCGTGAAATTTTAAAAAGACACCATTCATCTGAACATTTATTACATGCTGCTTTAAAAAATGTGATTTCAAATGAAATTAAACAAGAAGGTGCATTTAAATCAACAAAAAAAATTACTTTTGATTTTAGTTTGCCTAGAAAATTAGATAAAGAAGAATTACAAAAAGTAGAAGATTGAGTTAATGATCAAATTTCTAAAAAAATTGATGTTCATGTTGAATTTATGACACTAGAAGAAGCAAAAAATAAAAACGCTGCAGCTTTATTTGAAAATGTTTATAAAAAGATTGGTGAAAATTTAAGAGTTATTAATATGTCAGGAGTTTCATTAGAATTATGTGGTGGTACTCATGTTGATAACTTAAATGAAATCGAAAAATTTAATATTATTGATTATTATTCAAAAGGCGCTGGTTCTTGAAGAATAGAAGCAGTCTCAACATTTGAAAATATTGATAATTTAAAAAATGAAAAAATTCAAAAATATAATGAAGAAATTTTAAAAATACAAGAAGAAATTATTAAAAAAGATCCTAAATATAATTTAGATAATTTCTTAAAACGCATATCAGATTTTTATAATGGATTCAAAGATTTAAGTTTATTAC
>CAMWRJ010000061.1 GCA_947176635.1 uncultured Mycoplasmataceae bacterium | reverse complement strand
ATACATTAGTTACTTCTTATCATCAATTCACATTCTTTATTGAAAATAATATTAATTCTGTTTCATTACCTAATGAATTATTCATTAATGAAATTAAACAAATTTGTGAACACAAGCCTAATAATTTTGAATTATTAATACAAACACAAGGATTTGCATTTATTATGCATTCTCGTTGAAATTTAGTTTCTAATTTCCAAAAATATGTTGATGATAAAAATAAAGAATATGATGCTAATAAAATAATTTTTATAAAAGAATTAAATAAAGTTTATCCTAACTTAATTATTGAAGATGAATTTGGTACTCATATGTTTAGTGGTTATGAATTATGTTGTATTAAATTTTTAAAAGAATTTCAAAAAATTAATTTAGATTATTTATTAATTGATACTTATCTAAATAATAATTCAAATTACGATTTAGAAATTTATAAAATTTATCAACAAGCAAAAAATGATTTAGATAACTTAGATAAATATTTTATGGAAATTAAAGAAATTACTAAAAACGAATTATCATCAGGTTTTATTGGTGGGCCATTAGAAATTAAACATTTATTAAAAAAGGAGAACCATGATGAAAAATAATTTGTTTGAATTATTAGCACCAGCTGGAGATTTAGAAAAAGCAAAAGTTGCTTTTGATTATGGAGCAGATGCAATCTTTTTAGGGGCTAAAATTTTCTCATTAAGAGCAAGAGCATCAAATTTTAGTTATGAAGACATTGATTATATTATAAATTATGCTCATAACAACAATAAAAAAGTTTATATTGTAGCAAATGTTTTAGCTCATAATAATTTATTGAATGAATTAGATCAATATTTAAAAACAATTACAAAATATAAACCAGATGGTTTCATTGTAGCAGATCCAGCAATTATATATAAATTAAGAAATGAATATCCTGATTCTGAAATTCATATTTCGACACAGCAATCAATTACAAATTCAAAATCTGCTTTATTTTGAAAAAGAAATTCAGCAACAAGAGTTGTTTTAGCAAGAGAATTAACTTATGATGAAATTGAACAACTTGTTAAAAACGTCAATAATCAAATTGAAATTGAAATTTTTATTCATGGTGCTGTTTGTATCTCTTATAGTGGTAGATGTATGATGAGTAATAATTTCAGTTTAAGAGATGCAAATGTTGGCGGTTGTGCTCAATCATGTAGATGAACTTATGAAGTATTAAATGATGATATTAAAAATAAATCTAAATATTTTACAATGTCAGCAAAAGATATGGCTCAAATTGATAATCTAGAAAAATTAATGAAATTAAATATTGCTTCATTTAAAATTGAAGGAAGAATGAAATCATTACATTATATAGCTAATGTAATAAAAAATTATCGTTTAGCAATAGATAAAATTAAAGTAAATAATTTAAATTTAGTTAATGAAAAAAATGAATTATTAAAATCTGCTAATAGAGAATTTGATACTGCGTTTTTATCAGGCACTCCTGATTACACTAAAATGTTATATCATGATACTCATATTGATTTATCACAAAAATTTGTATTTATTATTCATAAAAAATTAGAAAATAATTTCTATGAAGCTCTTGTAAAAAATCATTTTGATATTAATGATCAAATAGAAATTATGACCAAAGAAAATTTATTTAAAAATATTAAGATTAAAGAAATTATAAATGAAGCTAATAATGAAAAACTTTTAGTTTGTCCAACACCAATGATGAAAATTAAAATTAAATTTGATAATTTTAATGAAGATATTAAAAATGAAGTTTTTGGTAGAATTATGTAAAACAAAAAGCAAGGTAAGACATTAATACCTTGCTTTTTTCATTATTTCTTTAAAACTTTTTTTGTTACAAAAATAAAAATAATTAATGCTATTAAAAATATTAAAGTTAAAATACAATAAGCAATAAAATTAGCTTTATTTGTTGCTTTAGTAATTGCATAATATGTATCATATGAAAATATGTTATTAAAATTGTTTTCTAAAGCTTTTTTTCTTAATTTAAAAACAATAATATTAACTAATTGAACTACAATCATTATTCCAACTAAAATACTACCAAAAATTAATGTACAAACTGGTAATACTGAAAATGCAATTAATGTTTGATCATTTTTCATCTTTTCATTATCTAAAACTTCTTGTTTTCAATTTAATTGCCCAAATGAAGCACCTGATTCATAACCACCAAATGCATAAATATGAGCAACATAAGATAAAATGAAAGCAAATAATATTGATACTAATCACATGAAATAAATATAACCACAAAATCAATTTAATGAAATATATGATTTAATTGATTTTTTATAAAAATTTCTAATAAAATCAGTAGCGTTCATTTTAAAACTACCAATTTGTTTTAATTGCAATAAAATCTCTATTCAGTGTCTTAAATCAATTATTTGTAAAACTCAAAATACTAAAATAACAATAATACCTAAACCTACAATAATAAAATAATAAACACTATATCATGAAGGTATAGAGACTGTTTGAGAGTTAACTTGATAATATATTAATAAACCACAAAATCCTATTAAAGCTAATAAGATAATAGAAAACAAAACAACTTTAATTATGACTCAATTTTTTTCATTTTTAAATAATGTTAAATTCTTTTCATTTATTGGATTTATATCAACAACTTGTTGTTGAAATTGCGGAACAAATTGTGGATTATATTGAATTTGATTTTCTATTGGTTGATTTAACATTTGTGGATTATTATAATAATTTTGATTATTTAAATATATACCTTGTTGTTGATATAAATTTGGATTATAATGATTTGGATCAAAATTATTATTTAATTGTTCATAATTAAAGTTTTGATTTTGATTTAGGTTAAATTCATTTTGATTTTTATTTTTCATTGTTCATTATTAATTTTAAAATTTTATGATGATGCATTAGCATTATCTAAAATTTCATCTTCTGTAATAACATTATTAATTTCTTGATTTATTTCATTGTTTTCTGTTAAATTGTTTTCTGTATTAGAATTATTTAATTCTTCTTGTTCTATTTCAAAAGATTTTTTATTTTCTAATTGAATATCTTCTACTAAATCATTACTTTGAATAATTGCTACTTTTTTAGCTTCTTCAATTTCTTGTTTTTTCTTATTTTTAGCTTCTAATTTAGCTTTTCTTTGTTGTTCTCTTTTAATTCTATCTAAATAGATTTTGTCTTGTTTATCTTTAATTGGTTTAATTCATTTCATTTCTTTTTCATAATCTACTAAACCATTAATTTGAATTGTTCTTTGACTTCTTTTTGCATCAATTTTTTTCATTACAATTTCACATTCGATTGCACGTGGTTCATCTTCTACACCAGTTTTAGCATCTCTTGTAACAAATATTACTACATATAATTCTTTTGGTTTTTTTCTACGATTAATTTTATCTATTGCTAATTCTTTTTTGTATTGTTCAAAATTAGAATTTTTTAATTCTTTTAATTGTTTTTGTTTTAACTTATATTCTATTTTTTGTTCTTTAGTCATTGAAGTTAAATCATAAGGATTTGGTCTTTTAACTGTAAAAGTATCAATAACTTCTTTTCCCATTTCATTATTTTGTTTTAAATATTTTTTTACAGTTGCTCAAACTTCATCTTTTTCTTCTCTTCTTTGTTTTTGCGGATAGGGTGCACCATTTTTTTTCTTTTTATTATTAAAAACAATTAAAACAATCGGTAGGATATATAATTTTAAAAAGAAAAATAAATT
>CAMWRJ010000060.1 GCA_947176635.1 uncultured Mycoplasmataceae bacterium | reverse complement strand
TTTAGAAACACATTCTATACTAGATACAATTTATAATAATTTAAATGTTGAAAATAATCAAACATTTAATAAAAGTGATATTTTAAATATTGAATTTAATGATAGCGATCAAATAGTTGTTAGTTTAAAATCTTATGAATATTTAAAATATGAAACTGAACAAAACAATAATTTTATTATTAAGAATAATAAATTAATTATTGATAATTTAGATTTCTATTATGAAGCGAATGTATCTAAGGATGATTTCATTATTTTATATTATAAAAATGTCGATATAGAAATAGATGGCAAAGAATTCGATCTTAAATGTATTCGAAGTTTTACTGATGATGCAAAAAAAGTTAAAAATATAATTTTACCTAAAAGAATTGATATTCAAGAACCTTTAGATTTTTTTGTATCGGATTGTTTTGCATTTAATAGTTATTTCGAAAGAATAGATATGAGTAATCTAAGCGAATGAGCAGGACAATTAGAAAGTTGTGAGCCAACATTTATAGGAAAAAAATTTACAACAATTCCTGCTATGTTTAAAGATGATATAAATTTAAAAGAAATAATTTTACCTAAAAACATTAAAACGATATCTGATTTAACTTTTTTAGGTTGTAATAGTTTAGAAACCATAAATTTACCTAATAGTTTAAATGAAATTGGAAATAATGCATTCGAATTATCTAATTTAAAATTTTTAGTAATTCCATCTAATGTCACAACATTAAAAGATACAATTTTTAAATCAACTTCTATACAATGAGTTAAAATTTCATCAAAAATAGATAATATTAGTAATAGTGCTTTTTCAGGTGCAAATAATTCAATAACAATATACGTACCAACACAAGAATTAAAACAATATTATCTAAATAAAAATTTACAAGGAATTAAAGAAATAATAGTTGGAGAACCACCAGCTAATTAATAATAAACAAAAAGCACTATTTGCAAATTAATGCATTTAGTACTTTTAATTTAATAAATTAAATAATATATTGTTCAATCATTGCTTCAACACTACCAAATTTTTCAACAACTTGTTCTCTAGTAGCATCTAATATTTTAGTTTGTTTAGCAATGATAATAAATCTATTAGACATTTCATTTACAATAGTAGTATCATGACTTATTAAAACAATAGTGATTTTATTTTCTTTAGTGAATTTTAAGATGTAGTTTTTAATTTGATTTTTAATTGCAATATCTAATCCAGTAGTAAATTCATCTAAAAATAAAACTTTTGGTTTAGATATTAAAGCAATAATTACATTTAATCTTTGTTGTTGTCCACCAGACATTTTATTAATTTTTAAATCTAATAATTCTTTTAATTTAAATACAGTTAACATTTCATTTAATGTGTTTCAATCAATATTATTATCTGACATTGAAATTACAAAGTCTAAAATATTTCTGACAGTTAAAGCATTAGGAAATTTATTGTCTTGAAATTGGATACCAATTTTTTCATAACCATCTTCAGGTTCATAATGAAAAATTATTTCACCACTTGTTTGTTTCATAATGTCACCAATAATTTCTACAATTGTAGTTTTACCAGCACCATTTGAACCCATTAAAGCAATTATATCGCCTTCATAAATTTCAAAATTAATATGATCAAAAATTAATTTATTTGTCTTTTTGTATTTATATTCTTTTTTTAATTCTTTAACAGTAATTAATTTTTTAGCATTAGGTTTGTAATCACAAATAAATTCTTCAATTTTATCTTCATGTTTTAAATTAACTGAATTAGTTTTAATAAAATCTCAAATTGTGTCTTGTTTTTCAAATTTTCTTAGTTTGTTTTTTCTCATTTTAACTATAACCCTATCTATTTGATCATTTGAAATAATAACTAGATAAAAAGATAAATGTACCACTTAAAATAAATGGCATAAAGACATCTAATACTTTTTGTCAAACATCATAAATTTTAATTCCTATTTCTTTCTTTTCAGGAACTATTGAAATATCAGCTAATAAATTAATCATTGATGTTTGTTCTGGAGAACCTAATGTTGGTGTAATTGTTACATATTTGTAATAAAAAGCAGAAGATCAATCAAAAATACTACTTGATGATTTGATTAATACACCATCCATCATTCCACTGAATGCTTCCATTGTACCGACATTAATTGCAGCTTGTGGATAACCTAATGGTGAAAATAAATTAATGTATTTTATAGCATCAATTTTACCAACTAAATAAATTGGTAAGAATTGACCAGATAAAGCTAAAGACATTAAAATAATCGCAATATTAATCATTTGACATGCAAATGATGATTTAATAAAACTACTAATAAACATTGCAAAAGTAATTGAAATAATCATTAATGAAAAAAGACCAAAAATAATTGTTAATCAATCAAAATTTGCTATTAAATCATAATTACCTATTAAAAATAAGAAATATATTGATAGTGTAATTAATGTTGCACAAACTGTCATTAACATGAAATAACCAAAAGTAAGACCATTATATTCATATTTTGAAATACCTGATGATTTTACTTTTTTTAATAAAATTGAATTTCTAAATTCAATATTCATTGTTGGTAAACTTAACATTGATAATGGACAAATTGTTAAGGTCATGAATGCAGGAAATCCACTTGCAAAATAACCCATACTATTATTTTTTGTATCCATTCCCATTACTGGAGTTTTTTCTCCTGATGCATAATGTCCTACAATAAAGAAAACAAGCATAAAAAATAAAGGGAATAGCACTGAAAACAACAATCCAACTTTGTTTTTAAAAAAATAAGTATTAATTAATTTAAAAACAGATAAAGACTTTTTTTGCTTCATATTTGCCTTCTTTTAAAATTAACATATATATTTATTTTATAAAAATAAATAGGCACATTTATATTTTTTTAATATAATTTTAAAAGTGTTTATTTAAAAAAAGGAGTTTAATATGTCAGCAAGAAAAATTAAAGTAAACTTTTTACTTTCTACATTCATCTTACTTGCATTAATAACTTTTGGTATTTATCCATTTGTTATGTCAATTATTTTATTAGTTAATAATGAAAAATTTGAAAATAAAGGTTTAGCAATTGCAACTGGAATTTTAGGATTATTTACTATAGTAATTGGATTTATCGTAGGTTTCTTCTTAAAACCAAGAACAAGTGCACCACAACCAAGCTACCAAAATCCAAATGATTTATATTAAAAATATCATTAATTAATCATTAGTTGTGCTAATGATTTTTTATTTAATATTGAAGAATAGATATATTTAAAATGAAAAATAAAAAAGTAGCATTTATTGATATTGAAGCTAATCAAATTAAAAAGAATATTTACATGTTAGAATTTTCTATTTTTAATTCTGAATCAGATTCAATAATGAAATTTGTTGAATGTCAACAAAAAAGTCCATTAAATACCGAAGTAAGTGAATTATTAAAAAAACATAAATACTATTATAAAGATAAACAAATTAGTGAAAGGCAAGCTTATTTAGAATTAATAGAATTAAGCAAAACATATGAATTAGTTTGTTTTGGTAATTATGATCAAACAATTTTAGATGCAATTCAAAGACGTTATAAATTAGAACGCATAAAATTAACAGATTTCTTAGAAGAATTATCTTTGATTTTTAATATTGATAAAAATAGAACTCCTTCTTTAAATAATTTTAAAAACATTTGTGAAATTGATTGAAATGAAGAAAATGATCATAACTCATGTTGAGATGCTAAATATTTAAAAGATGTTTATTTAAAAATTAATAGCAATAAAAATAATCCTAATTTTATTGACAGTTACAAAAAAAGATTAATAGTCTGTCTATAATACACATCTGACGCTGCCGACGATAAGG
>CAMWRJ010000059.1 GCA_947176635.1 uncultured Mycoplasmataceae bacterium | reverse complement strand
ATTCTCAATAATGTTAATATTTTTAGGTAATTTTTTCTCTAAAATATTAATTTGATTTTCATTTAAATTTAAATGATGTTTTTTTAGGATATCTTTAATAAAACTTAATTTATTTTTATTTGTGATTTCTTGTTCATTATAAATTTCGCTAAAATGTGTTTTATATTCTTTTATAGCATTAGCATCATCAGTAATTGCAATTAAATAAATTAATTTAGTTTCTGTTTCTAATGATTTTAATGTTTGAATTAATTCAATTAATTCTGATGTTTTCTTCTTATTTTTTAAATTACTTGAAATATCTAAAACATAAATTTCGTTATTTTCAAATAAGCTTACTTGTTGTATTTTTTCAATTAATTCTTGGGTTTGATCTAAATCAAAATCCAGTCTACTAAATTCATTAATTTTTTTAAGTTTTAATAAATTTGTTATTTTATTATTAATTAATAAGATATCTTTACTGCTAATAAATGTCATAAATTTTAATTATTCTTCATATTCTGGAATTTGACTAGAATATGATTGTGGTCCATTTGGATTATTATAATCATTATCATTATAATTTGTATATGAATAATTATTAGATTTTTTAGCTTTTTGTAATCCCAATGAACTAAAAATGATTATACCAATTGCAGATAATATTAATAATGATAATAAACCTCATAATAATTTATTTTCACTACATCACTGACTTTTTCAATTAGATGCTAATATTATCACTGATGTTGTTATATTTAATGCTGCAGCTGCAATTCCTAAAATTATTATTAAAATTGTATAAACTGCAATTATTTCTGCAAGATTTACATTATTGTTAGTATCATAAGCCATTTTAAAAGTTCATGAAATTGTAAAAAAAGATAACATTACTAAAACAAAATTTAATACTATTTGTACAATTCCACAAATTAAAAGTGTATTTAATTTTTTAATTTCATTTTTCATAAATAATTTTCCTTAATGTTAATAACTAAAAAATCTATCTCTATAATTGATGAGATAGATCTTATTTTTTTATTTTTTAGAATTCATCATCTGAATTAATATCAGATTCTAAGTCTTTTGATTCTTCATCTAAAGTTGCATCAAAATTTTCATCATCAATATCTTCTTCAGCATGATCATATTCAAAATCAATATCATCATCTTCAATATTATCATTTTTGTATTCATCATTTTCAGATGAGTCAATTAAATTTTGTTCATAATCTTCAACTAAATCGTTTTGTTCAAAATCATATAATGAATTCATTTTAATTTGATATTCAGCTACTTTTAAGTTTTCTTTTAATGTTCATTGGTTATTTCCTAAAAATACAAATCTTACATCTTGTAATAAGTTTGTATAGAAATCTCCGATTTGATCATTGAATTCAGTTTTTGAAATTTCAGCTTTATCAATAATTTTATTTACTAAATCATTAAAATTAAATTCTTTATTTTTGAAATCTTTTTTAGCGATTTCATAAGCAATTTCATTTATATTTTTTGTAATCATATTTTAAATACCTTTATGAACTATAAAACTAAATCTAAACAAAAATCAATATTGTTTAAAACTTTTTCTTTACCTAAAATATTTAAGAATCTAACTAATTCAGGACCATGCGCTAATCTTGTTGCACTAATTCTAATTGGCATAAATAATTCTTTTCCTGAAACACCTGTTTTATCTTTAACTTTAGCAATGATTTCATTAATTGATTCAATAGATCATTGTTTTGATTTTTTAACTAATTTTCTGAATAATTTGATTAATTTAATGTTTCTATCTAAAATTTCTTTGTTTTGAATAATATTTGAATCTGAAGTGAAATAGAAAGTTTCTTGGATTAACATATTTAAATCTGTTGCAAATGCGATTTGATTTTTGAAAATTAATAAAATAGCATTTAATTTAGCAACATCAAATTCTGATTTGAATTTAACATCAATAAATTTAGAAACAAATGCTAAATATTCTTCATCAGATGCTTTTTTAAAGTATTCATTTGAAATTCATGCTAATTTCTTTTCATCAAAGAATGCAGGTGCTTTTGAAATTGCATCTAAACTAAATTCTTCAATAATTTCTTTTTTAGACAAGATTTCTTTATTTGTAACTGAAGATCATCCTAATAATGTTAAGAAGTTTAATAATGCTTCTGGCATACAACCAATATTTTGGTAATCTTCAATGAATTGTTTTAATTGTTCATTACGTTTAGATAATTTTTTACCTGTTTCATCAACAATTACTGATAAGTGTCCATATTTAATAGACATATCTTTACCTAATGCTTCAGCAATTGCTAATTGATAAGGTGTATTAGATATATGTTCTTCACCACGTAATACGTGAGTAATATTCATATCATAATCATCAACTACTACAGCAAAGTTATACATTGCTATTTTATTAGATTTTAAAATTGCAGGGTCTGTTAATGAACTACCAATAACTGAAATTTTTCCTCTAATTGTATCATATCAAGAGTACAATTTGTTGTCATTAATTTTTAATCTAATAATGTAAGGTACATTATTTTCTAAATTGGCTTGAATTTCTTCTTGTGTTAAATTAATACAATTTCTTTGATATCTTGGTGTTTTATGATTTCTTAAAGCTTCATCTCTTTGTGCATCTAATTTTTCTTTTGAACAGAAACAATAATAAGCTTTACCTTCTTTAACTAATTGTTCTGCTAATTCTTCATATTTTTTTAATTTTTCTGATTGAATATAAGGACCAAAGTTACCTGGATTCATAATTGATTCATCAGGAGTAATTCCTAATCAATTGATGTTATTTAATTGAGATTCAATTCCACCTGGTACATTTCTTTCAATATCAGTGTCTTCAATTCTTACAATGAAATCACCATCATTATGTTTAGCAAATAAGTAATTAAAAATTGCTGTACGTGCTCCACCAATATGGAAATAACCAGTTGGACTAGGTGCATATCTACTTCTAATTTTTATACCATCAATACCAATTAAACTTGTACCTGAACCATTTAAGAATACATGTTGGTGTTTAGTTTTTAAGAAATCAATTTTTTGTCTTAATGAACCAACAAATTTTAAGCAAGATTCAGTTAAGTTATTATAAATTGTTGAATTAATATTTAATCCATTATAGATTCTGTTAATGATGTCTTTATAATCATTCATTTCTAAACTTGTTGTTTCATTTAAAAAATGATCATAAACTTGTGCTGTATTAATTTTTTCTGAATTTTTATAAACAGTAAAGTTTAAATTAGAATTTGTTTCAATTTTTTCTACAACATCTCCAATTCCTGTTACAAAAGCAATTTTATTTTCTGTAATAAAAAATGGAATATCACTACCTAAAATATCAGCAATTTCAAAGAAGTTTAAATTTGAAATTGGTTGATTTTCTAATTTCATTAATTTAGCAATTACAGTCCCTGCATTTGATGAACCGCCACCAAAACCAGAAGACATTGGAATTGATTTAGTAATTGAAATTTTATATGATTTTGTAATAAATCCTTTTTCTGTTAAATAGTTTAATGATCTTAAAACTAAACAATTTTCTAATTCTAATTGTTCATTATCTTTAAAATATTCAACAACATTTACATCATTTTCTTCAATTTCAATTACATCATACATATTTTGAACTAACATCATGATAGTTTCAATTTTATGCTTATGTGTATTTGTAATTTTATCTCTATAGACATTTAGTCCTAAATTAATTTTTGCATAAGATTTAAAAGTCATAATTAATCCTTAAATTCATTTAATTTTTCTAAAATACTTAATAAGTTTTGTGCTGATAAATTTTCAGCTCTAATATTTTTATCAATATTTAGATTATACAATATTTGTATAATTTTATTTTTATCATAAAAAGCAGATAAATTATTTACTAATGTTT
>CAMWRJ010000058.1 GCA_947176635.1 uncultured Mycoplasmataceae bacterium | reverse complement strand
TATATAATTAATAAAGTATAGTGTAAATATATTAATTAAAAAAATATAACATTTAGATTTTTAAAAAAGAGGCGTGTAATGAGAAAATTAAAACTTTCAGCTGATGGATATATCATTGGTACAGTTATTTTTTGATTTGTGTTTATTGGAATGGTAATTGTAAATACTATTTTAATTAGTGCACTTAATTTAAATGATAAAAATTTTGCAGGTTTATCATTATCTAATTTTATTGGAGTTATGTTATTATTAGGATTATTTGTTGGCTTAGTAATTATGATGAATTTCGCTTGAATGTTGTTAGTTTCAAGTAAATATGCATCATCAGCTAACTATAAAGCAGAAGCAAAATGAGCAATATCAGTTTTTGCATTGAACTGAGTATTTACAATTTGTTTTTTAGGATGATTTATTGTTAATGTTTTAATGGTTGTGACTCCTGATGGACATCCAACTACATCTGATGCAGTGGGAGCTTTAGCACCTGTTTTAAACAATAAAGCTTTAGTTACTGAAAAATATTTCACTTTATATATTAAAAATATATTAGACTACTGTGCTATTGTAGGTCTTGTATCTGGAATTGTTGCATTCTCTTTATCAATTACTATTAGTAATAGAGCAAACAATGTTGTTAGAAAAATTAAAGATTACGAAAAAGTAAATATATATTAATTAATAATTAATTATTAAAAATCTAGGATTAAGTTTCTAGATTTTTTATTGATAAATGATGGAGTTTATTTAAGTATGTCAAATGAAATTAAAAAAATTATTAACCGGTCTGAAGATTTTGCAAAATGATATACAAGTGTTGTTCAAGAAGCTAAATTGATTCAATATTATGATGTAAAAGGTACAATGATTTTTCAACCATATGGATGAGAAATTTGAGAATTAATAAAAAATAATTTAGATATAGAATTAAAGAAAACAGGATCTAAAAATTTATCTATGCCAACATTTATTCCATTATCTGATTTTGAAAGAGAAAAAGAACATGTTGAAGGTTTTAGTCCTGAATTGTATACAATTACAAAAATTGGTAATAATGAATTAACTGAAAAACTTGCTATTAGACCAACAAGCGAAATTGTTTTTTGTAAATATTGAAAAAAAATATTAACAAGTTATAAAGAATTACCTTTTAAACATAATCAATGATCAAACGTTTTTAGAGCAGAAAAAACAACAAAACCATTTTTAAGAAATTCAGAATTCTATTGACAAGAGTTACATGGTTTATTTGATAATGAAAATGATGCAATTAATTATGCATTAGAAATTCAAAAACTTTATTCAAATTTTATTAACAATGTTTTATGTATTCCTAATATTACAGGAGAAAAAACACCAGGGGAAAGATTTGCAGGAGCAGAAAAAACATTTACAATAGAAACAATAATGCAAGATAATCAAGCATTACAATCTGCTACTTCACATTATTTAGGTCAAAATTTCACAAAAGCATATGAAATTTCTTTTCAAAATAAAGAAAATAAAATTGATATCCCTTATTCAACAAGCCATGGTTTATCAACAAGAATTATTGGTGCTATAATTATGGTTCATGGTGATGATAATGGTTTGGTGTTACCTTTTAAAATAGCTCCAATTCAAATTGCAATTTTACCTTTATTTATTTCTAAAAATCCCGAAGTTTTAAAATTTTCAAAAAATATTCAAGATTCATTAAAAGAATATAGAACATATTTAGATGAATCGAATAAAAGTATTGGTTTTATGATTTCTGAATATCAAGTACAAGGTGTCCCATTTCAAATCGTTATTGGACCTAATGATTTAGCAAATAAAACTTTAACAATATTTAGAAGAGATTTAAATATTAAAGAAACTATTAATATTAGTGATTTAAATAAATATTTAAGTTCTGAAATTAATACTTATAATAATAATTTATTTAATAAAGCAAAAAAATATTTAGATAATGCAATAGTAGATGTAAAAACATTTGATGAATTTAAAGAAAATATAAAAAACAATAAATGAGTTAGATGTCATTTTGATGGTAGCATTGAAGATGAAAAAAAGATAAAAGAATTAACAGGTGCTACACCAAGATGTGTTGTTGAAAATGCAAAACATGAAAAAAATTGTATTATCACAGGAAAGAAAACTAAAAATTTAGTAATTTTTGCTAGAGCTTATTAAAAATAATAAAAATGAAGAAAGAAAAAAATGAATACAAATTTAGTAATTTTTTTAAATAGTTTAATTTTAATTTCATTAATGATTGGTGTACCTGGAATAATTTTAGGTTTTATATCATTATTTAAAGTAAAAATGAATAAAATAGTAAAAGTATTTTTATATGCTTTTGCTACTGGAATCGTTTTAATATTAGGTTCTGTTGGTTTTATTGGTGAAGCAATAGAAACTTTAAATCATCATTACTCTGAAACTCCAAATGTGAGCGGTGTAGAATCAACATTAGTTAAAATGGGTGTTGTTGTCGGTGGAGCATTATTAGGATGCATTTTATTAGTTAGTGTTAGATTATTATCAATTAAGAAAAATGTTGAATTACATAATCATCATGAATTCCACGCACATAATGAACATATTACAAATTATTCAGACATTGATAATAAACATGCCAACAAAACGATTGCTGTTATTTTATTAATGTCTCATAGAATTATTGATGGATTATCATTAGGTTTTATGGCAAATACTACACAAAATTCAATTGGTGCTTTTGAATCATGAGGAATGATTATAACTTTCATAGTTCACTTAATTCCAATGTCAATTGTTATTTATTTTGTAGAAATTGACATTAAAGGAAGTAGAGCAAAAGCATTCGGTTATAGTATTTTAATGTTATTAATTACAGTACCTTTTGTTTTTGTTGGTGCATATACTGCAGAATATTTAAGTCCAGATCAAACAAATACATTCTGAATTATGCCTTTCTTATTTAGTGTATCAGGTATAATTATGATTATTTTAGCAATCATTGAATTATTACCAGAATTTATTGATAATAAAGAAATGACTACTAAACAATGATATTTATCATTATTATGTTTAATTGGTGGATTATTATTAGGTATTTTATTATTATGTATTCATTCACATTCACATGGTGCAAATCATGACCATGATCATGCTGAAGAACATATATTCACAATAAAAAATTTTACATTTAATTTAAATAGAATTACAAATATATAAAAATATTTAATAAAATATTAATTATAAATTTAAAGGAGAATTACATTATGGAAACTGGAGCAATAGTAGGACTTGTTATTGGAATTATATTAGCATTAGTTGTTGGTGGTTTTATAGGATTTTTCATTGCTAAATCAGTTATGAAAAAACAATTGAAAAAAAATCCACCAATTACAAAAGATACAATTCGTATGTTATATAGCCAAATGGGAAGAAAACCAACTGAACAACAAGTAAACGATTTATACAATCGTGCAACTAAAGTTAAATAATGATAGCTAAATTTATAAAATCTGCAACTGATGTTGAAGATTTTTTTAAAGACAAAAGACCACAAATTTGTTTAGTTGGTCGTTCAAATGTTGGTAAATCTAGTTTAATTAACGCTTTAGCTAATATTTCAAATTTAGCAAAGGTTTCAAAAACACCAGGGAGAACTAGATTAATTAATTTTTTTGATTTTGATAAATTTGTTTTAGTAGATTTACCAGGTTATGGATATGCAAAAGCAGATTTAAAAACTAGAGAATTAATTTATGATTTGATAATTAATTGTTTAAATTATAATGAAAAATTAACAACAGTTATTCAATTATGTAATATTGATGTTTTAACTGATGATGATCAAAAAATGTCAATATTTTTAAATAAATTAAATGTTAATCATTTGGTTTTTTTAACAAAAGCTGATAAAGTAAATAATAG
>CAMWRJ010000057.1 GCA_947176635.1 uncultured Mycoplasmataceae bacterium | reverse complement strand
TATATATATAGAATTCCTATTTTATAAATATATATTATGCATAAAAAATTCAACTACGGATGATTAATTATGCAAAATAAAAATATTTCAGATGACGAAAGTATAATAAATTTAGATTTATATTGATCTATAGGTTATTTATTTGATAGAAATTTAGAAATAAATAATAACTTAAATAAAAATGATTTCTTAGAAATAAACAATTTATCAGTTTTTAGAAAGTCTAGTAAGCGTCAAACATTATTTGACGTTTGTTTTAAGTTATATCCTAATTCATTTCATATTTTTATTGGAGAAAATGGCGCTGGTAAATCTACTACTATAAAATCCATTATAGGACAAATTGAAGATTTTAAAGGTGGAATATATTTTAATTCTTCTAGAAAGATGGAAAGAAATAAAATATTTTATGTCCAAGACCAACAACCAAAATTCCCTAATGTATCTGTTTTTAAATATTTGTTAACTTTAACAAAATTATTAACAAAAAAATTAGAATCATTAATCTCATTAGAAATAGATAAGTATTTGAATAAATATAGTTTAGAACATGTAAGAAATAATAATGTTAATAAACTATCAGCAGGTCAAAAACAAAAAATTTTAATTATATCTTCATTTTTAGTTAATGCACCTTATATCATCTTAGATGAACCATTTGCTAACTTAGATCAAACATCAAGATATATGTTTATGAATGAATTAAAAGATTTATCTAATTCAGGAAGTTGTATTTTCTTATCAACACATATTATTGACGAAATTAAAGATTATGCAACTCATGTTACATTCTTAAAAAAAGGAAAAGTAATTAAATCAGATAAAGTAGAAGACCCAGATTCTATTAAAGAATTTTATTTGAGTAATTACATAAATAATTAATGAAAAATAGTTTAAATAAAATTAATAACTTAATTAGTTTTCATTGGGTCTTCATTAAAAATAATCCATTATTATGAATTTTAGCATCTATTGGTTGTTTAACACAAACTATACTATTTATATTTTTTGAAATATTTAAATTACAACTAGTAGATTATGCATTATTATTGTTTTTAGCTCCAAATATAATTTATTCAATTTTTATTATTGTAATTAATTATCTATTAATTCAAGTTAATAAAGACAATTCAATTGATGATAGATTATTGTGTTCTGAATTTAGTAAATATCAAATTAAATTAGCAAGATTCTTTTTAGTTTGAATATTTTTAGCAGGTATGATTGTTATATCTGATTTCTTCTTATTTTATTTTGTTATAAGAAATCAAATAATGTTTGGTGTTGCTACTTTTATTTCTAATACTTTTATAACACCATTTATATTATTGTTAATTAGTATTATTTTCACTTACTTAGCTATAAAATTACCTAAAGGTGGTTATGTAGTATTAACTATATTAATTTCATTTATTACTTTTGGGTTAAGTTTGATAACAAGGGTATTTATTCCAAAACCAGAAATAGATACTAAAAATTATTATAAGTTAGTTCAAAAAGACTCTCAATATTTAGTAGAGAAAACAAAAACTGATATTAATTTAAATCAATCTATAAGTACTAATACTTTTGTTCCTAGTGAATGATTCTATTCATTTTATAGTTTGGTATTTGGAATTAACAATAAAACATCTAATAGTGATTTCTCAATCAGAATGAATAAATTAAAATTATCTAATTATGATGATGTATTAAATAATGATATGCCAATTATGATTAGAGAACAAGATTTCAATTTCTTATCATTATCAACTGAAGAATATGTTGAATTAATTTGTGATAACATAGAGAAAATAGTTCATAAATATAATCTATATCAAAATACAAATTTATTAAAACAAGTAATAGAAAATATATCTACAAATTTTGATTGAAGCTATATTAGTAATTTAAAAGTAATTAATGTTTTATTAGATATAACAGGTCTAAATACTGAATATAATCAATTATTTTATTTAATTAAGTACAACAAAGTTTTAAATCTAAATTTAAATGTTTTTATTAATGGAATTAAGAATAGATTCAACCAAGATGTTTCTAATTTATTTAAAATATTAATAGAATCAGATAATACATTCTTTAATCTATTTAAAGCTAATAACGAATTTAATTCATTGGAAATTTATCCTAATGAATATATAGTAGAAGAAAATAAACCTATTGTTTTAGAAGATGCAGATTTTATAAAACAAAAGTTATTAATGTTTGAAGGTAATTATGTTTATTATTTAAAATCAAGTGGCTCATATTCACAAATTGATATTTCAGTTTTACAAAAAATTGATCCAAAAATCCAAGATAAAGATACTTATGTCAATTATATTAATTCATTATCTAAAACATATAAATCAACTTCGCAATTTTTAAATCTTTTAAAAAGTGAAATACCAAATATCATCAACTACTCATTATCTAACAACTATATAAATTTAGATTCTATTTATAATCTTTATAAATTCATTTCATATTCGAATATTAATTATTCAGAAATATTTATGAGTTTAATATCATTTATAAATATTGCAAATTCTGTTTTATTTTTTGTAAATTTAAAGGAGAAAAAGAATGACTAAAAGAAAGAAAATAATAACAATATGTTTATCAGCAACAGGTTTAACCATAGTTCCTTCTGTTGTAGTGGCTTCAGTTGTAACTAATGATGAAACATTTTCTAATAAAGAAAATTTAAAAAATAATAATACTGCAAGTAAATATAGTTTTTTTGATTATAACTTTAATACAAAAGATGAAATTATAGAATATGTAACATCATCAGCAAATGTAAATAGTAGAATGTCAAAAACACCTTATAGATGAACATTAAATGTTAATAACAAATTAGTAACATTTGATAATCAAGAAGAATTGTTTAATTACTTAAATAATTTTATTGAAACAAAATCATATACATCTTATACTAATAGTTTTAAAACAAGTCAAGATGGTGATGAAGATGATTTAAAAACTGATGCAAATGGGGCATTATTACCTAGCGAATTATCTAAAATGAATTTTAATGAAAATGTTAAAACTCAAAGAGTTTATAGAGGTAAAAATAATTCAATACATTTAACTGAAAAAGAAGCTAAAGATACATATTTTGAAAAACACGAAGTTTATTATTTTAATGGTATATTTTTCAGAACTAAAGAAGAATTATCTGTTTGATTAGAACAAAATATGAATAATCTTACAGATTCAGAAGTTTATGAAATTACATTCCAAAATATTGCTGGAAATAATTCAATACCTATTAATGTTGAAAAATTAAAAGCAGATATATTATTATCTAAAGAAACAAACAAAATACCAAATGTAATTGATAATTTTGTAAGATCGAATAATAAATCTTTTATTGAATATAAAAGTGCATTGCAACCAAACACTAAAAAATATATATCATCAGAACATGTTGATGAAATACATGATTATGAAGCTAATTATGTACAACTGATTTCAAATCAAGGTAAAGGTAATTACATTATTGATACATCAACTGAAGATACTGCTGATTTAATTGGACCTTATTATGTAAAATCTGGAACTGAAATTTTACAAATAACAGATAAAAGCAAATGAAAAAAAGTATCAGGGAATGATTATCATGTTGTTAATGAAATGTTACAAAAAGAATTAATTTGCAAATTCATGAATTTAATATTAGCAACGCCACCAAACGATCCATTAAATCCTGAATATAATGAAAGTAATATAGAACCTTCAAAAAATGCATTATACACAATTCCAGAAATTCAAAAAGAAATTAATGAATATTTTGATGATTTATGTAATAATTTTCCTAATGTATATAAAAGTATTCAAAGCTTATATAACACAATGAAACAAGGTAAAAAATTTGGTGAATTTTTAAAAACTCCAGTTTTATTTGTTCATACTATTGATCAAA
>CAMWRJ010000056.1 GCA_947176635.1 uncultured Mycoplasmataceae bacterium | reverse complement strand
GTATTAATAGATTATTTAAAAATAATAATATTTTAATTAATTTTATTTTTAGTGAAAAAATAGAAAAAACAATTGAAGAACAAAATAAAAAAATTATTCAAGAACAAATTGAATTAAGAAAATCTAATTTAATGGATTCTTCTATTAAATCAAATACTGATCAAAACAAATATAAATTTAAATATCAAGGTTATGATGAAATTAATATATGTGACGCTTGTTTAGAAAATCCTAAAGCTAAAATTAAAGGAAAAATTTTTCATATTGAAGTTAATGAAAATCCTAAACAATGTAATATTATTAAAATGGGTGTTGCTGATGAAACAGGTGCAGTTTATATCAGACAAATTATTAATAAAGAAGCAACAAAAGAATATTTAAATAATTATTCTATTGATAGTTATATTCAAGCTACAGTTGAATTTGAAATTAATAAATTTGATGTTAGTAAAGAGATTAGTGGGCATGTTAAAAATATAGAATTATTACCTAAAAAAACAAGAAAAGATAATTCTGAAATTAAAAGAGTTGAATTTGTAACTCATACAAAAATGAGTTCTTATGATGGTATTATTGAAAATAATGAATTAAAAAAAGCATTAGAAGAATTTGGATATCAAAGATTTGCTATAACTGATAGAAGTAATGTTCAAATTTATCCAGAAATTGAAAAAACATTTAAAAAATCTAATGTTAGTCCAATTTATGGTGTTGAAATTGAATTATTAGAAAAAGAAATATTAGGTGTTTTAAATTCAAATAATACACAACTTGAAGAATTATACCCTTTGGTTATTTTTGATTTAGAAACAACAGGTTTATATCCTAATTTTGATGAAATAATTGAATTTGGTGCAGTTAAAATTCATAAAAATAAAAAAATTGAAAAACTTGATTTTTTTATGAAACCTTCAAAACCAATTTCAGAATTTACACAAAATTTAACAGGTATTAGCAATAATGATTTAAAAGATGCAATTAGTGAATATGAAGGTTTACAAAAAATTATTAATTTTGTTGAAGATTGTCCATTAGTTGCACATAATGGTATTAATTTTGACTTTAAATTTTTACAAACAAAATTAGTCAGTTATGGTTTTAAAGAATTAACAAATCCTATGATTGATACATTAATTATTTCAAGAACATTAAATGAATTAATGTATAGTCATACATTAGAAAAAGTATCTAGAAGATATAAAGTAAATTATAATCCTGATGAAGCTCATAGAGCTGATTATGATGCTGAAGTATTATATTATGTTTGATTAAAAATGATTGATGAATTTGAAAATAGAGAAATCAAGACATTAAGTGAATTAGATAACTATTTAAGACAAAATTCGAATCATAAAGCATCAAGAGGTTATATTATAAATTTATACGCTAAGAATCAAAATGGAATTAAAGATTTATATGAATTAATTTCAATAGCACATACAAAGAATTTTGCTGGAAGACCAGTGTTATATTGAGAAGATATTCTAAATAAAAAAACAAATATTTTAGTTGCTAATAATCCAATAGAATCAGATTTAATTAATTCTTTAATGACAGAAAATGATTTGTTAATTAAAGAGCAAATTAATAAATATGATTTCATTTTAGTTCCAACACCTTTACAATTTCAACATGAAATAGATATTGGGAATTTTTCGATAAAAGCAGTTGAAATTATCATTAAGAAATTAATTGATTTTTCAATTGAATTAAATAAATTACCTGTTGTTACAAGTAATGTTTATTATTTGGAAAAATCACACGAAAAATATCATCAAATGTTTGTAAACACTCCAATATTAAATAAAAAACCACATAGATTTGCAAAATTCAAAAAAGGTCCATTAGCTTATTTAAGAACAGCAAATGAATTAAAATCAGAATTAGAATTTTTAAATGATGAAAAATTATTAGATGATATTGTTATTCAAAATACACTAAAAATAGCTGATTTAATTTCAAATGATATTGTAATTACTAGACCAGAATTATTTGCTCCTGTTATTGATGGAGTTAATGAAAAAGTTACAAATGAAGTTTATAAAAATGCAAGAATGATGTATGGTGAACAATTGCCAGAAATTGTTGAAAATAGAATTAAAAAAGAATTAAATTCAATTATTTCGCACAATTATGCAGTTGTTTATTGAGTTTCTCATTTATTAGTTAAAAAATCAATTGAAGATGGTTATGTTGTTGGATCAAGAGGTTCAGTCGGCAGTTCAATAGTAGCAACTTTTTTAAACATTACTGATGTAAATCCATTAGAACCACATTATTTGTGTAAAAACTGTAAATATTCTGAATTTGATCATAATGAAGTAAATGATGGATATGATTTAAAACCAAAAAATTGTCCTAAATGTAACAAAATGATTTGAGGAGAAGGACACAATATTCCTTTTGAAACTTTCTTAGGATTTAAAGGAGATAAAGTTCCAGACATTGATTTAAACTTCTCTGGTTTATATCAAAATAAAGCTCATGAATTCATTAAAAATATGTTTGGTGAAGATAAAGCATTTAGAGCAGGAACAATTTCTACAATTGCAGAAAAAAGTTCATTTGCACATGCAAGAGATTATTTTAATAGATTAGGATATGAAGAAGTAAAAACAGCACAAATTCAAGAATATGCTAAAAAATGTCAAGATGTAAAAAGAACAACTGGTCAACATCCAGGAGGAATTGTAGTTGTACCTGAATCAATGTCTATTTTTGATTTTACACCTTATAATTATCCAGCAGATGATACAGAACAAGATTGAAAAACTACACATTTTGCTTTTGAATATATTCATGATAATTTATTAAAATTTGATATATTAGGTCATGATAATCCAACAATATTAAAAATCTTAAAAGACTTAACTGGTATTGATTCTAATGATATTCCTAATTATGATGAAAACACATTAAGAGTTTTTACTGATATTTCAGTTTTAAAAATTAATCCAGAAGATATTTTTAATGAAACAACTGGTTCTATTACATTGCCTGAATTTGGAACTAAATTCGTTAGAGAAATGTTAAAATCAGCAAATCCAAAATCTTTTGGTGATTTAATTTGTGTTTCAGGTTTATCACATGGTACTGATGTTTGAATTGATAATGCACAATCTTTAATTAATTCAGGAAAAACATTACAAGAAGTAATAGCTTGTAGAGATGATATTATGATTTATTTAATTGATAAAGGGATTGAACCATCAATTGCATTCAAAGTAATGGAAGATGTTAGAAAAGGTAAAAGAATTAACCCTGAACACCAAAAAATATTAGAAGAGAATAATATTCCTGAATGATATATTAATTCAGCAAATAAAATTAAATATATGTTCCCAAAAGCACATGCAACAGCTTATGTTTTACATGCATGAAAATTTGCTTGATATAAACTATATTATCCATTAGCTTATTATGCAAGTTTCTTTACAGTTAGAACCAATGTTTTTGATGTCCAAACAATAACAGGAAGTATAACTGAAATTAGAAATAAAATGAATGAAATTAAAACAAAAATGAATTCTAGAAACTTAATGCATTCATTAACAACTAAAGAAAAAGATTTATATCCAATCTATGAAGTTGCTTTAGAAGCAAAACTAAGAGGAATTAATATTTTAAATATTGATCTTAAAAAATCAAAAGCAATTGATTTTATTATTGATAATGAAACTAATACAATTATTTGTCCATTTGTATGTTTAGATGGATTAGGTGATGTTGTTGCTAAATCAATTGCTGACGCTAGAGATGAAAAAGAATTTGTTTCAATTGAAGATTTTATTTCTAGAACAAAAGTTACTAAACAACATTTAGAAAAATTTAAAAGTTTAGGAATTTTAAAAGATTTAGATGAAACAGATCAATTAAGTTTATTTTAGGGAGCAGTCATTTAAGTGTGTCTACTTATAAAAAGTAATAAAATTATTATATA
>CAMWRJ010000055.1 GCA_947176635.1 uncultured Mycoplasmataceae bacterium | reverse complement strand
AATTAATAAAATTATTGAAAAATTAAATAATTTAAAATCTAATAAAAAATGTTTAGTATTAAATGAAGATGTTGAGATTAATACAGTTAAAACATTATTAGATAAATTAATTAATGAACAACAAGATAATACATTTATTTTCTTAAAACTTAATAATCAAAATTATCAAATTTTTGCAGGAACAAATCCAAAAAATTCAATGAATTTAAATGACATTTTTAAAATTTGTAAAGAACATAACTTAAATGTAAAAGGTGGCGGAAAACCTAATTATGTTCAAGGTGGTGTTCAAATTACAAATAATGATGACAAAACAAAACTATTTGACATTATTAAAAATGAAATGAAATTTGAATTATGCGAATAATTAGTTTAGATTTAGGCACTAAAACTTGCGGATTTGCAATTACTGATGAAAACAGAACAATTGCTAATCCATTAGAAAATTATTTATATTCAAAAAACGATTTTAAATCTTTGATTAATAGAATTAATTATTGATTCAAAATTTATGAAAATAAAATTGATTTAATAGTTTTAGGTTATCCTACAAATACAATTGGTAATCAAACACAAATGACAATTTATGTTGAAAATTTTTATCAGATTTTAGTATCTGAAAAACCAGACATGCAAATTATTAAATTTGATGAAAGATTTAGTACACAAATTGGCAGTGAATTATTAATGGATTTAGGAATTAAAGCATCTCAAAGAAAAAAAATTAAAGATAAAATGGCTGCATGTGTCATTTTAAATAATTATTTGGAAAGTGTGAAAAATAATGGGATTCACTAAAGAAATTAATAAAGATTTTAAAATTGAAAATAATCGAATTATTTTAAGTAAAGAATATTTAGAATCTAATAAAAATAAATTTAAAAAAATTACAGGTAGTAGATTTGCTAGTATAATTGGACAAAACAAATATTGCTCTCCTGCAAAAGTTTGAGCTTTAATGACAAACATTTATTTTGAACCAATGGATGACTTTTATTCAACAGCTGGTAATGTTATTGAACCTAAAATTAGAAATTATGTTAGTGAAAAAACTGGCATTAAATATTTAGATTATGATCCAAAAAAAATAGGTTTTGATATTTTTAAAGATAATAAATATTTTGGTGGAATTCCAGATGGAGAACCAGTTAATGATCTAAACAACTTAGATTATTCAAACAATAAACCAATGCTTGAAATTAAAACAACATCTATTGATGCATTTAAATTTGAATTTAGAGATGGTGGATTATTTGTTGCAAAAGATGCTAACCAAGCTCCTATTATTAAAGAATATGGTACAAAAAAACTAAAATGATTTGATAGTAATAACAATATTTTGATTCCTATTGAATATCAAATGCAATTATCTTTATATTGTTATTTAAGAAATATTAAACATGGTTTATTTGCAGTTGCTTTTTTAGAACATAAAGATTATATAAAACCTCAAGAATTTATATGTAATGAGCAAAATATCTTTTTAAAAGATTTTCAATTTGATAGAAACCAATTTGAAAATGAAGTTCATAAAGCAATAAAATGATATGATGATTTTATAAAAACTGGAATTAGCCCAGAATTAGAATTAAGTGATTGAAATTGAATTAAAGGTAGATAATTTATGCAAACTGTTCTTTATTTAAAATATGCAGAACTTACTTTAAAGAAAAAAAATCGAAATGATTTTATTAAACTATTAAATAAAAACACTAAGTTTGCATTAAAAGATATTAAATGTAATATTAAATTAAATTATGATTATGGTTTAATTTCAGAGTTTGAAATAGATAAATTAGATGAAATAATTAGCATTTTAAAAGATATTCCAGGTTATCAATATTTAACAATTGCACAAGAAATAGAAAAATCTTGAGAAAAATTAGAAGAATTTATATTAGATAATATTGTTAATTTTTCAAAATATAAAACATTTAAAGTAGAAGCTAAAAGACAAGATAAATCTTTTCCTTTAAATTCAATGGAAATAAAACAAAAAATAGGTGGATTAGTACTTAAAAATTTAGATAAAAAAATAGTTGTTGATGTTAAAAATCCACAATTAGAAATTAATGTTGAAATTAAACATAATTTAATTTTAATATTTTATAAAAAAGTTTTATGTACTCCAGGATTACCAGTTGGGAGTGCGAAAAGAATTATTGTTTTATTATCAGGTGGTTTAGATTCGCCTGTAGCATCTAAATTATTGTTAAATAGAGGTTCTGAAATAATTTTTTTAACATTTATTACACCGCCACATACATGTTCTGAAAGTTTAGAAAAAATTCAAAAATTATCAAGTATTGTAACTAATAAGTTTAAAAATTCAAAAAATTCAAAATTATTAATATGTAATTATACACAAGTGATGCATGAAATTTCACATATATCAAACGAAGCTTATAAAATTACTTTAATGAGAAGATCATTTATAAGAATAGCTTTAAAAATTGCAAAAAAATATGATTGTCACGCAATTGCAACTGGAGAAGCAATTGGACAAGTAGCAAGTCAAACTATTGAAAGTTTAGAAGTTATAAATAATGCTGCAAATGGTTTTTTAATGCTTAGACCATTAATAGGTTTTGATAAAAATACAATCATTGATTTTGCGAAAAAATTCAACACTTATGAAACATCAATACAAAATTTTCCTGATTCTTGTTCTTTATTTGCACCAAAAAATCCTGTTACAAAACCAAAATTAGAAATTGCTGAACAATTAGAAAAAGAATTAGATTTATTAGATGTTTTAGAAAATAAAGCATTTGAAACAATTGAGGAATGAAAAGATGATTAACGAAAACATTAGATTAAAAGTAAAAATTTTAGACAAAATAATTGGAAATGATAACATTTCATTATTTGTACATGTAAATCCAGACCCAGATGCAATTGGTTCAGCTGTTGCATTAATAAATTTTATTAAATTAAATTTTCCAGAAAAAAAAGTTGCATTAATTGGTGCTGATAAAATTGATAAAAATCGTGTTAATGAATATTTATTAAATCAAATTAATTTTAATTATAAACCAGTTAATATAAAAGAATTTGTTTCAAGTTCATTAGGTATTGTTGTAGATACACCTACAAATGATAGAGTATTAACTAAATTAAATATTTCATGTTTTGAAACATTAAGAATTGACCATCACCCTAAAATGGAAACTTTTTGTAATTTAGAATGAATTGATGAAGCAAGAGTTGCATCTTGTGAAATGATCGCTGAATTATTTATGGAATTTAGAGACTATATCATTGATAAATCAATAATTAATCCATTATATGTCGGTTTATTAGCAGATTCAAATAGATTTATGTATCCAAATACTTCAAAAAGAACTTTTAAAATTGCTTCTTGAATGTTTAACTTTAACTTTGATTTTGATGAAATTAATGATTTATTATATAGTAAATCAATTTTAGAAAAGAAATTCGAAGATAAATTATTTTCAAAAGTAAAAATTAAAAATAGAGTTGGATATATGATTTTAAAATCAAAAAATATTAAATCATCTAAAATTTATTTATTATCAGGATATAAAGAATTAGATATTTGAACTTCAATTTATTATGATTTTAAAGAACATTATTGATGTGGTTCAATTAGAAGTAAAAATATTCCAATCAATAAAATTGCTGAAAGATATAATGGTGGTGGACACAAATTTGCTGCAGGATTTAAATTAAAATCAAAATCACAATTTTTTGCATTAATTAATGAATTAGATAAATTAGCACAAGAATATGAAAAAAATAACACTAAACAACAAGTCATATTATAATTTTTTAAAATCAACATTATCAATAGATGATATTGTAAATTTCTCTATTCAAAATAATTTAAGTTATGCAAGTATAATTGATGAAAACATGCATGGTGCAATTGAGTTTTATAATAAATGTTTAAATAATCAAATAAAACCAATTATTGGTTTTGATTTTAAATTAAATAATAATTATTATTGTTTAATTGCTAAAAATTTTGAAGGTTATAAAGTTTTAACTAAAATTAATTCCTATTTAAATTTAAATAGGGAATTTTCTAT